>JBEKZK010000076.1:0-11119 GCA_049509935.1 Xanthobacteraceae bacterium
TAAGGCGGCATGATTGTCAATTAACCATTCTACAACGGTATCATTTACCCCCTGTTAACTATGTGATAGCCTAAGGTAACTATTTCGGGGCAGGGGCTATCAATGATTGCGAGTGCGGTGGCGTCGTCGTTGAGCCTCAACGACCGTGTGGTGGAGCTTCTTCGGAGCGTCGATTACCGGCGCGCAGACTCGGCCGACGACAGGGAAGCAATCTACCGCCTGCGCTACGACGCGTATTTGCGAGGGGGAGAAATTCCGCCGAGCTTCTCCAGGCGATTTACCGACCGTGTCGACGACGACGACAATACCTGGAACTTCGGCGTCCGTATCGACGGCTTGCTCGCAGGGTCGATACGCCTGAGTGTGACAATTCCGGGTTGCAGGCGATTGCCGGCTCTGGGCGTGTTCTCGGACTTCCTGCTGCCGCAGATCGAGGCGGGCAAGACGATCGTCGACCCCACCAGGTTCGTCGCCGATCGTGCGAGCTCCAGGCGACACCCCGAGCTGCCCTACGTCGTCCTGCGGATTCCATGGATCGCGATGACGTATTTCAAGGCGGATCTGATGCTGGCTGCGATCCGGGCCGAGCACCAGGCGTTCTACCGGAGGATGTGGGGATGCCGGGTGGTCTGCCCACCGAGGCCGTATCCGGCGCTGCGCAGCCACATCAGCCTGCTGACCTGCGAGCACGCCGCAGTGAAGGACGAGGTGCATCGGCGCTATCCGTTCTTTCAGTCCGACCCGGTCGAACGGACATTGCTGTTCGAGCGCAAGCCCAGGGTTCAGGAAACCGGGTCGAAGCGTGACATTTCGCAGGCGTCGAGCGGGCCGCCGGTCGGAGCTTCATAGCGATCCCGTCGCCGTCGTCGGGCTGCCGGCGTCCAGTCGTTTCGCCGCCTGAACGCCGGTCGTTGGCGGCGGGGTTGTCGTTCGGCCAGTGCGTCCGATACGAGGGGCAGGCAGCCGTCATTCACCGGCCATGTCGCGCGGCGTGACGCTGAGATCCAGCAGCTTCCATTCGTCGTATTTCTCCGCCGGCAGGAAACCGTAGGGCTGACACTGGCGAAGTGCCTGCATCACGCTGCGCGCCATCGCGGGGCCGTTGGGCGAGGCGGAGGCTTCGACCAAGGTCGGTGGCGTGCTCAGGGCGCCGTCGCGCTTCAGGCCGATGCGGAAGACGACCCGCAGATTATCGGCGGGCGTCACGCCGGCCGGCAAGGTGAGGCATTTCCTCAGGTGCGCCCTGAAGGCGGCGACGTCGACCCGCGGCAGGCCGGTGACCTGACCGGCCGCCGCGTCGAAGCCCGACGCGGCCGCATCGGCAGCCGGCATCGCCTGGGTCGTCGCGACCGGGGAGACGCGAAAGATGTCCGCCAAGGTGGCCGGATCGAACGGCGAGCGCTCGGATGCTGGTGGAGGCGGTGCCGGAGGTGGTGGAACCTGTCGCGGGGTCCGCGTCTGTGCCGGCGGTGGCGCTGACAACCGGCCTGCCGCCAAATCGGCGAGGCTCGGCTTCAGCTCAGGTGACACCTTCTCGGGCGAAACGATGTCGACCGTCACGGCTTCCTGCGGCGGCGCTTCGAGGGGCGTCGGTCGTCCGGAGAGGCCGACGCCGAGCAGTGCCGCCAGGTGAAGGAGGACCGAGATCGCGACCGCGGCGATGAACAGCCTGAAGCCGGTACGCATGCGTGGCCCGTCCGGTGCGGTGGACTTGAAGTTCCTATCAGATGCCCGGCGCGCTCGTCATAGGAAGTTTCAATTGGAGGCCGGAGCTCACACCGCAACGAATGGACCCGGCCCCGGGCGGTGGCCGGACGGCAGAAGGTGCAGATAGTGGCGCGGCGGCTCGTAGTGCTCCTCCGCGGTGGCGGGCTCGACAAAATGGTCGCCGCACAGGTCGGCCCGCACGAAGAACGCGTTGACGCCGGCAAGCGAGCAGCCGACCAGACGGTAGCCCTTGGCCGCGCCGAGCCTAACCAGTGCCTCGAGGCTCGCGCCGTGGAAATTCGAGCCGTCCCACCGGCCGTCGGGCCGGTACGGCACGGTGACCGACATCGGCGGCCGCAGGGTCGCATTGTACTCGATGACCACGAGGCGCGGCACGACGGCGGAGATCGCCTTCCAGACCCAGTAATCGTTGTAGTCGATGTCGACGCTCAGGAGATCGATTTCGCCAGCGAGGCCGCCGCGCCCGATCAGCTCGTCGACGTTCTCCGCGGTGACCACGCTCTCCACCACGGTGAGGGCGCGGCTGCTGATGAAGGGCGCGAATCTATCCGCGATCACGGCGGCGCTATCCGGGTTGGCCTCGATCCACAGGCCGCGCCAGCCCTCGACCAGCAGCTTGACGGTGTTGCATTCGCTTCCGGTTTCCACGCCGAACTCGACGAAGCGGCGGTTCGTTGCGCCGATGCGGGCAAGGATCTCGGCGATGATGCCGTCCTCGTCGTTCTGGGAAAAAACCTTGTAGCCGTAGCGCGCGAGCCGCTTGGGATCGGCGTTGCGCGGCTTGGCGATCTCGCGCTCCCAGGCGGCGAGCACGTTCATCTGCGCGGCATAGCGGCCGAGCTCGACGTGACGGCGCAGCAGAGACGTCAGCTCCTGCAGGTCTCGTGGATCGGGCACAGTGCTTCCGCCGGCTTTTCAGGGACGCTCGGCCTCGCTATACCGCGCGCGGGAGAAGCGATCCATGTCGGAGATGCGGTTGGTGGTCGCCGGTGGCGGCGGACGCATGGGGCGTACGTTGGTGAAGGCGATCGCCGAGACGCCGGGCGTCGTGCTCGCGGGTGCGGTCGAGGCGGCGGGCTCGGCGCTGATTGGCGAGGACGCCGGAATGCTCGCGGGTCTCGGACCAATCGGAATCAGGATATCCGCCGACTTGACGGCGCTGGTGGCGCAAGCCGACGGCATCATGGATTTCACCGTCCCGGCGGCGAGCGTCGCGGCCGCCGCGGCTGCCGCGGCGGCGGGCATCGTCCACGTCATCGGCACCACGGGATTTTCCCCGGCCGACGAAGCGCGGATCAAGGCGGCCGCCGCCACCGCGCGGATCGTCAAGTCCGGCAACATGAGCCTCGGCGTCAACCTCCTGGCGGCACTGGTGCGCCGCGTTGCGCGGACGCTCGACGATCAGTTCGACATCGAGATTCTGGAAATGCACCACAACCGCAAGATCGACGCGCCGTCGGGGACGGCGCTGATGCTCGGCCGCGCCGCCGCGGAAGGACGCGGGATCGATCTTTCCCAGCGCAAGGTCGCGGTGCGCGAGGGTCACACCGGCGCACGGCAGGCCGGCGATATCGGGTTCGCCACCTTGCGGGGCGGCACCGTGGTCGGCGAGCACAGCGTGATCTTCGCCGGGCCGGCCGAGCGCATCGAGCTCGTGCACAAGGCCGAGGACCGCACGCTGTTCGCCAACGGTGCGCTCAAGGCTGCCCTGTGGGCGCGCGGCCGGCCGCCCGGGCTCTATTCGATGGCGGACGTGCTCGGGCTCGGCGATTTCTAGTGCGGCGGATTTGAAGTTCCTATCAGATGTGCGGCGCGCTCGTCATAGGAACTTCAAATCCTAAAAGCCGCACTAGAGTCATAGACTTGCTAGTGCACCTTTGGATTCCGAAGTTCGCACCAGAGGATGTCGCCAAGTGATGCGAACTTCGGAATCGGTGCACTAGCGGCCAAAGCTTACGCCGGCGTCGAGGCGACGACGCGCCGCATCAGCGAGCGTCCCGTCATCTCCACCGGCTTTGGCACGCCCATCAGCTCGAGCAGGGTCGGCGCGATGTCGGCGAGCCGTCCACCGTTCAGCGCAACGTCACCGCCACCCATCAGCAGCACAGGCACCGGATTGGTGGTGTGCGCCGTGTGCGGACCGCCGGTCGCGGGATCGCGCATGAGCTCGCAGTTGCCGTGGTCGGCGGTGACCAGCAGCGCACCGCCGGCCTTGCGGATCGCCGCCACCAGCCGGCCAAGGCCGGTATCGACCGTCTCCACCGCCTTGATGGCGGCCGGCAGGCTGCCGGTATGGCCGACCATGTCGGCGTTGGCGTAGTTGAGCACGATCAGATCGTACTTGCCGGAGCCGATCGCCTCCACGGCGCGGTCGGTCAGCTCGGGCGCCGACATCTCGGGCTGCAGATCGTAGGTCGCCACCTTCGGCGACGGCACCATCACCCGATCCTCGCCCGGATAGGCGGTCTCGTGGCCGCCGTTGAGGAAATAGGTGACGTGAGGATATTTTTCCGTCTCCGCCATCCGGACTTGGGTGCGGCCCGCCGCGGCCACCACTGCGCCGAGGACGTTGTGCAGCGCGTCGGGAGGAAAGATCGCCTGCACGTAGGCGTTCAGCTCGTCGCTGTAGGGCACCAGGCCGAGTGCCGTGGCGATGCGCACGACGCGAGGCCGGGGAAATGCCGAAAACTCGGGCTCGAGCACGGCCATCAGGATCTCGCGGACCCGGTCGGCGCGGAAGTTGAAGCAGAGAATGCCGTCACCGTCCCGCATGCCGCGATAGTCGCCGATCGCCGCCGGCAGAACGAACTCGTCGGTGATGTCGTGCGCGTAGGCGTCGGCGATCGCGGCCGGCGCGTCGGCAAAGCGCGCCGCATCGGCGTCGACGATGGCGCGATAGGCCTTGGCCACGCGCTCCCAGCGCTTGTCGCGATCCATCGCGTAGTAGCGACCGCATACGGTCGCGATCATCACGCCCGGCGGCAGCGCCGCGATCAGGCGCCGGATATCCTCTCCGGCCGATTGCGGCGGGGTGTCGCGGCCGTCGGTGAACGCATGGATCACGGTCGGCACGCTCGCATCGGCAAGAATTCGGGCGATCGCGGCCGCATGATCCTGATGCGAATGCACGCCACCCGGAGAGACCAGGCCCATCATGTGGCAGGTGCCGCCGCTCTTACGCAGCCGATCGATGAGCTGGCGCAGCGCCGGCGCGCGGTCGATCTCGTGATTCTCGACCGCCCTGGTGATCCTCATCAGCGTCTGCATGACGACTCGGCCGGCGCCGATGTTGAGGTGACCGACCTCGGAATTGCCCATCTGGCCGGGGGGGAGACCGACGTCCTCGCCCGACGCCTGCAGCAGCGCGTGCGGACAGGTGGCCCACAGCTGGTCGAACACCGGGGTGCGGGCCTGGCGCACCGCGTTGTCGGCGGGGTCCTCCCGCCAGCCCCAGCCGTCGAGCACAGCCAGCATTACGGGACGAGGAGGCATCGTCGGGGTCCTTTGCTGTTCGCTCGGCCGCATCGACAGGCTTGCGGTGCCCGGCCGGTAGGCTATCGTCAGGATGCGGGCGAGCCCGCTGTCGACATATATGTTGCCCGGCGCGTCATGACAGTGGATGCGGTGCTTAACAAGACGGAGGCGGCGCGCACGACCCGGGCAGGCGGCGCGAGCCGGGCGACGTGAGCGAGCACCTCCAGATCGTGGTGCTCGATGCTGCCGGTGTGACGGCGGCGGCGGACGAGCTCGGGCGCGTGCTGGTCGACTGCGTCGCCGGCGGCGCCTCGGTGAGCTTCATGCACCCGTTCGGGCCGGCGGAGGCGGTCGACTATTTCCGCGAGGTCGCCGGCGAGGTCGGCCGCGGCGAGACCATCCTGCTGGCGGCCCGGTACCCGACGGGCATCGTCGGGACGGCCCAGCTCGGGATTGCGCTGCCGCCCAACCAGCCGCATCGCGCGGACGTCAAGAAGCTTCTGGTCCACCGCGAGGCGCGCCGACGCGGCATCGCCGCCGCATTGATGTCGGCGATCGAGCATGCCGCCAGGCGCCACGGCCGTACCCTGCTGGTGCTCGACACCGTTGCGGGAGGTGACGCCGAGCGGCTCTACCAGCGCGGCGGCTGGGTGCCGGCCGGCACCATCCCGGGCTATGCGCTTTGGCCGCACGGCGCGCCTTGCGACACCGTCATTTTCTGGAAGAAGCTGTAGAGCGAGGTTCGCTGGCCAGCGCAGCTCTCCGGCAGCATGGTGACGATGGCGCGTCCAGCGGCGATGCGGGTGTGGGCGGTCGGTCTCGGCACCGTGCTGGCGCCGCTCGATACCGCCGTCAACATCGCGTTTCCGGCCATCGGCCACAGCCTGGATCTGACCATCGGCGACATCCAGTGGGTGGTGATCAGCTACGTGCTGACCTACGCGGCGCTGATGCTGGCGCTGGGGCGCGCCGGCGACCTGATCGGCTACGCGGTGGTGTTCCGTGCCGGTCTGGCATGGAGCATCGTCGCCCTGGCGCTGTGCGCGACGGCGCGCAGCTTCGCGGTGCTGCTGGTCTGCCGGGTGCTCCAGGGCGTCGGTGCCGCGCTGGTGCTGAGCTGCGGTGCGGCGCTGATCACCGGGTTGCGCGCCGAGGAGCAGCGCGGACGCGCGCTCGGACTCTACGTCATGATGATGGCGATCGGCACGGCGCTCGGGCCGCTGCTCGGCGGGGTGCTGGTCGGCCTGTGGGACTGGCCGGCGGTGTTCTGGTTCCGTGTGCCGATCGCGGCCGCCGCACTCCTGTGGCCGCGCGTCACGCCCGATCCGGCAACATCCGAGCCCGAGCCGGATCGAGACGTCCGGGCGGACCGCTCGGCCTTGCGCGAGCCGTTCGACCTGGTCGGCGCCGGACTGGTGGCGCTGGCGCTGCTGCTCACGCTGCTGGCGCTCAACCGCGCGCGCGAGATCCTCGGCGCTGCGCTCGGATTGATGGCGATCGCGACATTTATCCTCTTGGTTCGCCACGAGGCCCGCCACATGACGCCGATCCTCGATCCGAGGCTGTTTCGCCTGCCTGGCTTCGCGCTGATCAATGCCGCCAACGTGCTGATCAATCTCGCCGCCTTCTCGGTCTGGCTGCTGGTGCCGTTCTATCTGGCGCGGCTGACCGATCTGACGCCGGCCGCAAGCGGCGTGGTGCTCGGCGCCGCCGCGGCCGGCGCCATCGTGGCGACCGCGGTGGCGGGCCGGCTGATCGGCCGCATCCCGGCGCGCCGGGTTGCTCTCGCCGGCGGGATGACGACCGCCGCCGGGCTCTTCCTGGTCGGGACGTGGGGCGTCGGCACGCCGGCGATGTGGCTGATCGGCACGCTTACGGCGCAGGGTTTTGGTCTCGGCCTGTTCCAGCTCGCCTCCACCGACCTGGTGATCGCCGCGATCCCGCGGGAGAACCGCGGCGTGGCCGGCAGTCTCGCCATGGTGACCCGCACCGTCGGCACGGTGGCGGCCGCCGCGGTGGTCATGCTGCTGTTCCAGAACCTGGAGGCAAGCGCGGGATTCGTCGTCGCGTATCGCGACACCTTTCTGGTGGCCGCCGCCGTGGCGCTGGCGACAGTGGCGCTGCTGGCGCTGTGCTACCGTCCCGGAGGCGGCGAGGTTTAGGCCATCGCCCGACGTCCGCTATTCGAAGACCGTCCGGGTCAGCCCGCGGCGCGCCTCGCCGAGCGCCGTCGACAGTGCCGCCGCGAAGCTCGCCTTCTCGTTCGGTCCGAGAAAGCCGGCGACCGCGAGCCTGCGGCCGTGCGACACCAGGAACAGACGCTCGATGCCGAACTCCTCGCTGCTCTTGCGCTCGAGGCGGACCCAGACCGGATTGAGCGTCCATTCGGCGATCTCGCCGCGGTGGCCGACCTTGCGCACCCTGAGCCTGCTCGGCGTCATGGTGAACTCCTCGTAGGCTGTGGCGGCGCGGTAGCTCGCGCGGAACGCCGCATAGACCAGCAGCACGTCGAGGCCGAGGAAGCCGACCACCGGCCACGCGCCGATGATGAAGAACGCCAGCCCGGCGACGAAGCTGCTGCCGCCGACCGCCAGCATCAACAGCAGGAAGCCGGTGCGGCCGAGCGAGCGATGCGGCGTCAGCGTCACGGAAAACAGTGTGGGTTCCGCAATCGGGTCGTTGTCGCGCAGGGTCATGGTGGCCCACTATAGGATCATCATGGTCCGCAAGACGATCCCCCGAAAACGCATCTCCGAGCCCCCGGCGTCGCGGCGGGGCAAGCGGGGTCCCGCCAAGCCACCGGCCAAGCCGCCAGTCCGGCGCCGCGGGCCGGGTGCGGCGGCCACGGCGGTCGCCTCCGGCGGCGCAGCCCGGCCCTGGTCCAACGCCGAGATCAGGGAGGCGTTCCGCCGGTTCCAGGCCGTCGACCCGGAACCGAGAGGCGAATTGAAATCGGTCAATCCCTTCACCCTGCTGGTGGCCGTGGTGCTGTCCGCGCAGGCGACCGACGCCGGCGTCAACAAGGCGACGCCGGCACTGTTCGCGGCAGCCGATACCCCGGCCAAGATGGCGGCGCTGGGCGAGGAGCGGGTCCAGGACTACATCAAGACCATCGGGCTGTTTCGCACCAAGGCGAGGAATGTCGTCGCACTGTCGCGCCGGCTGGTCGCCGAGCATGGCGGTGAGGTGCCGCGCGACCGCGCCGCCCTGGAGGCGCTGCCGGGCGTCGGACGCAAGACCGCGAACGTGGTGCTCAATACGGCGTTTGGCGAGCCGACCATCGCGGTCGACACCCACATCTTCCGGGTCGGCAACCGCACCGGCCTGGCTTCCGGCAAGACCCCCCTGGAGGTGGAGACGAGGCTCGAGCAGGTGGTGCCGGACGAGTTCAAGCTCCACGCCCATCACTGGCTGATCCTTCACGGCCGCTATATCTGCAAGGCGGTCAAACCGGCCTGCGGCCGCTGTCTGATCAACGATCTGTGCCGCTGGCCCGACAAGACCAGCTACAGCGCTTCCCGATCATAGTGAACCAGGACCTCACCGCCTGACCAACGCCAGCTGCGGTTGCGCCGCGGTGAGCCGCTTGTAGACGTGAACCATGAATGCGGTGCCGAACAACGGCGTCGCCAGGCTGACGATCGGGATAGAGACGAACGCCGCGATGAACAGTCCGGCGACGAACAGGCTCGTCTGATGAACCTTGCGCAGGCGCCGCGCCTCGGCGACGGTGAGGAAACGCATGGCGACCAGATCGAAATAGACCCGGCCGAGCAGGTATGCGGTCGCGAGGAAGAAAATGACGAGCCCGAGCCCGGCCGCCAGCAGGAACGGCACTGCGCATAGATAGACCAGGAGCGCAAGAAACGCCGTGCGCACGCCTTCCATGACGGCGAGGCCGAGCGGCAGCGCGACGCCGGGCGGATCCTGCGGATAGTGCACGCGCTCGACCTGCTCGGCAATCTGATCGACGAAAAAGCTGGCCACCAGCGAGGTCACCGCCGGCATCAGGAAGACCGCACCGGCGATCAGGCCGAGCCCGGCGACGATCGCCAGGATCCATTCGAGCAGGTTGACCGGGCCGTGGGCGTGCGGGCCGACATTGGTTTCCAGCCAGGCACCGCCGCTGTCGAGCACCCACAGCAGCACGCGCTGCAGGGCGATGCCGACGACCACGAGCAATGCGATCGCCAGGCCGACCGCCTTGAGCAGCACCGATCGAAATGGCGGCGTCGCCATCTGCGACAGCGCTCTGATCGCCGCATCGAGCATATCGTCCTCCGCGTCGGCCTCGCACAGGTAGAGACCGGGAGGTGGCGATACAAGGGCGCTTCCGCGCCGAACGCGCGTCAGCCGACTGCGACCCGTCGTCGGCGCGGCCGCGCCGGACGCTGGGCCGGGATCAGCGGGGCGGGGGCGTCGGGAACCAGCGACGGCGCCTGCGCGTCGGGCACGCGCTCGGGCGGCAGCGGCAGATCCGCCCAATGCATCTTCTTGTAGTCGAATCCGCATTCGATCGTCGGCTTGACCACCGTGAAGTACGGCGAGATGTCGAAATCGCGCGGGGCATAGAGCGAGGAGTGGCGGATCTCCAGGATCTCGCGGCGCGCGGCCCGGCTTTCCATCAGGGTGACCTTCGGCAGGATCGGGTAGCGTACCATCTCGAAGGCCTGCGCGATCAAGGTCGAGCAGATCAGCCTGGTGGGATCGCCGGAGCCCAGCGACATCATGCGGCGTCGCCAGCGCTGCGGAAGCGGCATCGGCATCAGATAGCGCAACAGGTCGATGATGTTCTTGAGATCGTAGTCGAAGCCGATGCGATCGATCGCGTAGCCGCACACCCGCTCGCAATCCTCGGCCGACAGCCCGACCGGGCGGCAGACGCGGGTATGGAACTGAAAGTATTTGGACAGCGGCGCCGAGATGACGCCCTGGCCCATGAAGGCCTCGATCAGCACATGCGCCTCGCCGTCGGCCGTGACGGCGCCGTCGATCGGGCCGACATAGAGCGCGGCGTGCGACCACGTCGACTGAGTCAGATATTTGATGACTCCGGCGATGTGATCGTTGCCTTCGACCAGCAGGATGTCGCCCGGCGTGAGCACTGCACGCAAGGCCCGCGGATCGCTGGGCGTGAACGGCTCGTAGCCCTGCGCGGACTTTTGCAGGTAACGGGCGATCACGCGCCCGAATCCCTCGAGAACCCGGCCCATCTGTCGCATCCCCTATTGCGGCGCGAGGTTCGGCCCCGTGTCGGTTCGTCGGCGGCCAGCATAGGTCGAAACCAGTTGCATTTCCGTTCACGGCTGTGGCCGCTCGGCGACTTCCTGTTCGGTGAACCGGTCATCATTTCGCCGAACCGGCGCCCCGAGTAGCGCATGTTCTCATTGGCGAACCGGCAGCCATCCCCGGATCAAGTCCGGGAGCAGGCTTCGCCGGAACATCCGCCGCAATTGCAGCACGGGACGGGCTGGGGCAATGTGAGCGGGGTCACGCGTCAATCGTCTGGAAACCATGGAGCGAATGAGTCGCCGCGGCTTTCTCGCCGGCTCGGCCACTGCGGTGGCGGCCGCGCCGGTGCTCGGCGCCGTACCGGCGTCCGGCACGGTCGACGTGGTGGTGGTCGGGGCCGGCACCGCCGGCATCGCGGCGGCGCGGCGGATCGCCCAGGCCGGCCGGCGCTTTGCGCTGGTCGAGGCCAACGACCGCGTCGGCGGACGGTGCGTTACCGATCTCCAGACGTTCGGCGTGCCGTATGACCGTGGCGCCCACTGGATCCACACGCCGGACGCCAATCCGCTGGCCAAGCTCGCCCCCAAGGCGGGCGTCGACATCTATCCGGCGCCGCCCGGGCAACGGCTGCGCATCGGGCGCCGCAACGCCCGCGAGGGCGAGATGGAGGATTACCTTGCCGCCG
>JBEKZK010000760.1:0-3160 GCA_049509935.1 Xanthobacteraceae bacterium
GGGGTTACAGAGCTATTAGTAGCGCCGGAGCCCCCTCACCCCAACCCTCTCCCCGCTGGGGAGAGGGAGTCCGGCCGAGCTCGTGGCGCTGCATCGAGCAACTCTTTGATGGCCACGACGCGCAGCGCGCTCACTCCGCCGCGTGTCCCATCTCCGCGAGCGCCGGCATGACGGAGCGCGCGAACAGGTTCAGCGAGCGCATCGATTCGTCGAGCGTGAGATCGCCGAACGCGAAGCGGCAGATCTGATAGTTGACGCGGGCCTCGGCGAGCTGGCCGACCAGGGCGTCGCGCACCGTCTCGGGCGTGCCGGCGATGCCCAGTCCGGCGCGCTGCAGGTCGTCGAAATTGTCCGGATAGGCGACGTTGGCCGGCCGGGTGCCGTGCTTCGCCCACAGCAGGAAGAAGCTCTCGTACCAGCGCGCGTAGCCGCGCCGGGCGATCTCGACCGCCTCGCGGCCGCTGTCGGCGATGACGATGAACCGGCTCATCCCGATCAGCGGCAGCCGGTCGGCGGTGTTGCCGGCGGCGAGCCATTCGGCACGGTAGCGCTCGGTGATGGCGCGCACCGCGGCGGCCGAGCCGTTGCACACCACGTTGACGCGGTTGCGTGCCGGCCACGCGGCGCCGTCCGGATAGGCGAGGCCGTACCACAGCGGCGGATGCGGGCGCTGCAGCGGCGCAATCTCCACCGGCACGTCGGTGAAGCGGAAATGCCGGCCCGCGAAGGTCAGCGTCCGGCTGGTCATGAAGGCGATCAGGATCGCGAACGCCTCGTGATAGATCGATTGAGCGTCGGCGGGATCGACGCCGTAGTAGCGCATCTCGTGCGGCGACGCCCCGCGGCCGACGCCGAGCTCGAGGCGGCCGCCGCTCAGATGATCGAGCATGCAGATCTCCTCGGCGACCCGCAGCGGATGATGGAAGGCGAGCGGATAGACCACCGGGCCGAAGCGCAGGCGGCTGGTGCGCATCGCCACCGCGGCGAGAAAGACGCTGGGCGACGGCGCCATGCCGAGCGGCGTCGCGTGATGCTCGGCAAGGTGATAGGCGTAGAAGCCCGCCCGCTCGCAGCCTTCGATCAGGCGCAGCCGGTCCTCGAACTGCTGGCCCAGCGGCACCGCGGCGCGGTCCATGTGATCGAAGATCCCGAACCTCATGGCGCCTCCCCGGCGAATTCAGTCGAGGACCGGGCTCAAGGTCCGGCGAGCGCCGCGAACTCGGCGACGACGCGCTCGTACACCTTGCGCTTGAAGGGAATGACCAGGTCCGGGAGGTTGCGCATCGGCTCCCACCGCCATTCGCTGAACTCCGGCTCGTGACCGCCGGCCGGCGCCACCACGTCGATCTCGGAGTCGTCGCCGGTGAACCGCAGCGCATACCATTTCTGCGTCTGCCCGCGGTAGCGGCCGCGGAACGCCTCGCTGGCGACCTCCGGCGGCAGGTCGTAGCTCAGCCAGTCGGCGGTCTCGGCGGCGAGCTCGACCGAGCTGATATTGGTCTCCTCGCGCAATTCGCGCAGCGCCGCCCGATAGACGTCCTCGCCGGCATCGACGCCGCCCTGGGGCATCTGCCAGACATGGACGCGGTCGACGTGCTCGATTCCGCCGGTGCGGCGGCCGATGAACACCAGGCCGGCGCGGTTGAGCACCATCATGCCGACGCAGCGACGGTAGGGGAGGTCGGTGTGGCGCGCCATGCCGCCCACCAAGCAGACGACGTCCGCCGGGTCAACTCGACTTCGGCTTGGTGGCAACCGCGCTGATCGGGACCAGCACGATGCCGCGGGCTTCGCCCGCCTTGATCCACTGCGAGATCCGGTCGATCGAGACCGGGAGCGAGGTCGCGACGCCGACGGCGACGCCGTGCTCGCGCGCCAGGGCCTCGAGGCGCGCCAGCGCGGCGTCGATCTCGCTCGGCGTCGGCACCACGTCGAGCTGGACGTCGGCCTTGGCGTAGGCGGCGTTGCTGGTGCCGGCGAGCTGGCCGGTCAGGCTGCGCGGCGAGCTGCCGTCGTCGAAATAGATCAGGCCGCGCTTGGCGGCCTCGCGCACCACCGGGGCGAGCGCCTGATCGGTCGCGGTGAAGCGCGCGCCCATGAAGTTGGTGATCCCGACATACCCGCCGAACCGGCTCATGAACCAGTGCAGCCGGTCGACGTTCTGCTCGGGGCGCAGCGCGGTCAGCAGGGTCTGCGGCCCCGGATCGTTGTCCGGATACTCGAACGGCTCCATCGGCACCTGCAGCAGCACTTCGTGACCTTCGCCGCGGGCGCGCGCCACCCAGCGCTCCAGGTCGGTGCCGTAGGGCGCGAAGCCGAGGGTCACCGGCCCCGGAAGCCGGGCCAGCGCCTCGGTGGTTCCGCTGGCGCCGACGCCGAGCCCCGACACCACGATGGCGATTCGCGGGCCGGTCTTGCCGCCGGGCGCCACGTGGCGCGCATAGACGTCCGCCGGACGGGCGCCGTCGTCGGCGATCTTCGGGATCGACCCGTGCCGCGTGGTCTCGACCAGCCGCTGGTCGACGCCGCCGGCCGAGGCGACCGGCGGGCTCGCGGCTGCGGCTACGGCTGCGGCCGCAGGCGGCACCGGCGCTGGCGGCGGCTGGCCGATCACCACCTCCTGGCGCTTGCCGCTCATGCCGTCGATGATGGTGACGGTCTTGCCGCCGGGCGGCTTGTCGGCCTCGTCGTGGGCGACGGCGCCGTGGACGTCGGGCGCGGTCTTGACCTGCGGCGAGGCGGCCGGCGCAACGGCCGCCGACTTCGGCGCAACGGGCTGGACCTCCTCGACCGCGACCACGGCCGCCGGCTCGCCGCCCATCCGGTCATTCCCGAGCACGGCCCACAACACGAAGATCGCGAGGCAGAGGCCGAGGATCGCGGCAGTCACCCGCAGCACCAGGGGTGGAATCACCAGCCGCGGTTTTTTTGGCTTGCGCTGCCCGAGCGGAGCGCTCAGGTCGTCGTCGGTCGCCACGATGCAAAACCCTTGCGAATCATGGCGCCGAGTCTAGCACGCGGTGATGCTGGTCTTGATCCGTTCTCGGCAGCAAAACGGGCGGCCGGAGGCCGCCCGTTGCTCACCCCGCGTGCGGGGAGAGGCGAAGCGCAGCGGCTATCCCTCAGTTCGGGACGGCGGACTTCGGGTTCGGCGGGAAGG
>JBEKZK010000761.1:0-3158 GCA_049509935.1 Xanthobacteraceae bacterium
CGCCGGATTGCTGCTCGTACCGCCTTCCGCCGCGGCGCAGGAGGCACCCGCGGCGCAAAGCGCTCCCCCACCGCCGGATCCTGCGGTGTGCGTCGCCCCGCCGGGCACCGGCTACTTCGTCCGGCCGCTGGCGCGGGTGGCGGCGCGCCTGAAGAATGGGGAGCTGGTCACCATCGTGGCGTTCGGCTCGTCGTCCACCGCCGGCGCGGGAGCGAGCTCGCCGGCGATGGCCTACCCGAGCCGGCTCGAGGCCGAGCTGCGCCGGCGTTTCCCCGGCGCCCGGATCGACGTGCTCAACCGCGGCGTCAACGGCGAGGAGGCGACCGACATGCTGCGGCGGCTCGACGCCAGCGTGATTGCCGAGCAGCCCGATCTGGTGGTGTGGCAGGTCGGCACCAATGCGGTGCTGCGCGACACCATGATCGACGTCGAGGCGCCGCTGATCCATCAGGGCCTGACGCGGTTGAAGGACGCCGGCACCGATGTCGTGCTGATCGATCCGCAGTTCGCGCCCAAGGTGCTCGCCAAGTCCGAGGTCGAGGAGATGGTGCGGCTGATCGCCACCGCCGCCAAGCAGGACGATGTCGATCTGTTCAATCGCTTCGCCCTGATGCGCTTCTGGCACGATGACGAAAAATTGCCGTTCGAGTCGTTCCTGTCGGTCGATCTGCTGCACATGAACGACTGGAGCTACGGCTGCGTCGCAAAGCTGCTCGCCGCCGACATCGCCGAGGCCGCGACCCGCGCGCCGCTGACCGCCGGCACCATGCGCGGCCAGGTCTCGGAGGTCGGCCGTCCGATCCCCGGCGCTCCGTTCTGACGCGTGCTCCCGTAGCCCGGATAGAGCGAAGCGAAATCCGGGGCCGGCGGTGCAACACCGCGACGCCGTTCCCGCATTCCGCTGCGCTCCATGCGGGCTACATTTGCTACATCCGCGCTCCCTACACGGCGTCGAGCGCGGTGAGCAAATCCTCGACCACGTCGTCGGGATGCTCCAGCCCGGCCGAGAAGCGGACCAGGCTGTCGGTGATCCCGAGCTCGGCGCGCTGCTCGGGCGTCAACCGCTGATGCGTCGTCGTGGTCGGATGGGTGATCAGGCTCTTGGCATCGCCCAGATTGTTGGTGATCCCGATGAGCTTCAGTGCATTGAGGAAGCGGAACGTCGCCGCAATGTCGCCGTCGATCTCGAAGGCGACCAGGGTCGATCCGCCGCGCATCTGCCGGCGCACGATGTCGGCCTGGGGATGGTCGGGCCGGCCCGGATAGATCAGCCGGGTGATCCGCGGATGCTCGACCAGCGCCACCGACACCGCCGCCGCGGTGTCGGTCTGCCGGCGCACCCGCAGATGCAGCGTCTCCAGCCCCTTGACCAGCACCCAGGCATTGAACGGGGACATCGACGGGCCGGTCTGGCGCAGCAGCATGTGCACGTGCTTCTGGATGAACTCCTCCGACGCCAGGATGATGCCGCCGAGGCAGCGGCCCTGGCCGTCGATGTGCTTGGTCGCCGAATAGACCACGCAGTCGGCACCGAGCGTCAGCGGGCTCTGCCAGATCGGAGTGGCGAACACGTTGTCGACGACCAGCGTCGCGCCGCCCTCGTGGGCGATCCTGGCGACCGCCGCGATGTCGATGACGTCGAGCGTCGGATTGGTCGGGCTCTCGAGAAACAGGGTCCGGGTGTTCGGCCGCATCGCGGCGCGCCACTGCGCGAGATCGAGGCCGTCGACCAGCGTCGAGGCGACGCCGAAGCGCGGCAGCAACTCCTCGACCACCCAGCGGCAGGAGCCGAACAGCGCCCTGGCCGCCAACACGTGGTCGCCAGCCCTGACCTGGCCCATCAGGGCGGCGGTGACCGCCGCCATGCCGCTCGCCGTCGCCCGCGCGGCTTCGGCGCCCTCGAACGCCGCCATCCGGCCCTCGAACATGGCGACCGTCGGGTTGGAGAAGCGCGCGTAGACGAAGCCCTCCTTCTCGCCCTTGAAGCGCGCCGCACATTCCTCGGCGCTGTCGTAGATGAACCCCTGGGTCAGAAACAGGGCTTCGGACGTCTCGCCGAACTGCGAGCGCAGCTGTCCGGCATGGACCAGGCGGGTTTCGGGGCGATATTTTCGGGTCTCGGACGCTGCCATCTCGGCCTCCTTCGGCCAATAAAAAACCCGGCCGGGGGACAAGCCCCATGAGCCGGGTCGCAAGCGTCCCCGGCCTTTTAGCAAGTTGTTTAACGTGGCTGCAAGCCGGCCGGCTCAAATGACCACGGGATAACGTTTCCCATACGCGGTGCGCGCCTTTTCGTCAAGGTGCCGTTCCGCTACAGCAACTCGATTGCATCGCTGCGGCACAGAGGGCCATTTAAGTCGGATGGTCGAGCTATCCAGGCTCAGTCCTGACAGAGGGATCCTGCCGGACCGCATGATCGCGGCGCTGGCCGAGGCGGGAGCTATTCTGCCGGCCTATCCTTTCACACGCGACCAGATCCAGCCGGCGAGCCTGGATCTCCGGCTCGGCGACGTCGCCTACCGGGTGCGCGCGAGCTTCCTGCCCGGCCCGCACGCGACCGTCGCGGAGCGCATCGACGCCCTCAAGCTCCACGAGATCGCGCTCGGCGACGGCGCCGTGCTGGAGACCGGCTGCGTCTACATCGTGCCGCTGATCGAGAGCCTCGCGCTCGCGCCCGGGCTGTCGGCCGCCGCCAACCCGAAGAGCTCGACCGGTCGCCTCGACGTGTTCACCCGGGTGATCGCCGACCGTGCCCGCAGCTTCGACCAGATCGAGCCCGGCTATCACGGTCCGCTCTACGCCGAGATCAGCCCGCGCACCTTCCCGATCCTGGTGCGCGAGGGCTCGCGCCTGTCGCAGATCCGGTTTCGCCGCGGCAGCGCCGTGCTCGACGCGGCGGCGCTTGCCGATCTGCACCGGCGCGAGCGCCTGGTCGACAGCGCGGATGCGGATCTGGCCGGCGGCGTCGCGGTCAGCGTCGATCTCTCCGGCCTCGAGGGCGGTCTCGTCGGCTATCGCGCCCGCCGCCACACCGGCGTGATCGACGTCGAGCGCCGGGCGAGCTACGCGGTCATCGACTTCTGGGACCGCATCCCGGCGCGCGACGAGAGCTACCTGATCCTCGACCCCAACGAGTTCTACATCCTCGCCTCCAAGGA
>JBEKZK010000762.1:0-3144 GCA_049509935.1 Xanthobacteraceae bacterium
GCCGGTGTCGTCGATGACCAGGACGGAATTGTACGGGTTGCCGCCCGGGTTCTGCTCCATGATGGAGAAGCAGCCCCAGATGCGGTGGTCGGCGCAGGCCTTGCGGAACGCCGCGACCTCCGGCCCGTCGAGCCGGCACATGATCGCCGGATTGGTGTCCATCGACAGCCCGTGCAGGGCGTACTCGGGAAACACCACGAGGTCCATGGTCGACATGTTGCGCCGCGCCTTGCCGACCATGTCGACGATCCGCCCGGTCTGCGCCTGAAGGTCCGCCGGTGTCGCGACCGTCGGCAGCTGCAGCTGCACCAGGCCGATGACGACGCCGTTCGGGGTCTTGTTCAATCCGCCGAGCCCGCTCATGCCCGCCTCCGGCTATTTGGTGATGGAGAGCTCGCCGGGCGCGTCGCGCATGGCATGCTTGGAGCCCGAGGAGCCGATCATGATGAACAATGTGAGGATGTAGGGCGCCGCGTTGAAGAAATAGTAGCCCTGCGTGATCCCCACCGACTGCAGCGCCGGCCCGATGGCGCCGGCGGCGCCGAACAGCAGCGCCGCCACCACGCAGCGCAGCGGATCCCAGCGCGCGAAGATGACCAGCGCCACCGCCATCAGGCCCTGGCCCGAGGACAGGCCCTGGTTCCACGAGCCCGGATAGTACAGCGACAGGAAGGCGCCGCCGACGCCGGCGAGGAAGCCGCCCGCGGTGGTCGACAGGAAGCGCACCAGGTCGACCGACACGCCCATCGCCTTGGCGGACGGCGCGCTGTCCCCGGTCATGCGCACGATCAGGCCCCACCGCGTGTTGGCGAACGCCCAGCTCATCACGAAGGCGCCGGCGATGCCGACGAGCAGCAGCGAGTTGATCTGAAGGGCGCTGGCGAGCTGCGGGTTGCCGGTCCAGTCGCCGAGCGAGATCGAGCCGAGCCGCGGCGCGCTCGGCTGGATGTAGGCCTTGCCGAAGAAGAACGCGATGCCGGTGCCGAACAGCATCATGGCGATGCCGATGGCGATGTCGTTGACCCGCGGCAGCTTGCAGACATAGCCGTGGATCGCGCCGAGGCAGGCGCCGGCGCCGCCGGCGGCGAGCACGCCGAGCCACGGCGAGCCGGTGTGGAACGAGGTGGCGTAGGCGCACATCGCGCCGAGCACCAGGGTGCCCTCCAGTCCGAGGTTCACCCGGCCGGATTTTTCCGTCAGGCACTCGCCGAGCGCGACGAACATGAACGGCGTGGACACGCGCAGCGCGCCGCCCAGCATGGCGAAGACCACGATGACGAACGGGGTGTTGCTCATGTGCGATCCGCCGCGCCGGACACCTGGAAGATCTTGAACCGCCCGTACAGCGTCTCCGAGACCAGCAGCACCACGAAGGTCAGGCCCTGCAGCACCAGGACGGTGGCGTCGGGCAGATCCATGCGCCGCTGCACCAGTCCGCCGGAGGCGACGATGCCGCCGAACATGATCGCCACCACGATGATGGCGATCGGGTTGTGGCGGGCGAGGAACGACACCAGGATGCCGGTGAACCCGTAGCCGGCGACCAGCGAGGCGTTGGCGCGGCCCTGGATCGCCGCGACCTCGAAAAAGCCGGCGAGCCCGGCGCAGGCGCCGGCGATCATGGTGCAGGAGATCATCAGCTTGCCGACCGGGAGCCCCTGCGCCAGGGCGGCGCGCATGTTTCCGCCGGTGACGCGGGCCGCGAAGCCGAAGGTGGTGCGCGTCATCAGCACGTGCAGCGCGATGGCGATGACGATGCCGACCGCGAGGCCCCAGTGCACGTCGGTGCCCGGGATCTTTCCCACCATGTAGGCGTCGCCGATCGGCATGGTCGACGGCTTGTTGGGGTTCGACAGGTCGCGCAGCGATCCCTCGACGAAGAAGTTCATGATGGCGATGCCGATGTAGGTCAGCAGCAGCGACGAGATCGTCTCGTTGACGCCGCGATAGTAGCGCAGCGCCCCGGCGATCCCGACCCAGCAGGCGCCCACTCCGACGCCGATGATCGCCATGATGCACAGCGTGAGGAACGGCGGGACATGCCCGACCAGCGGGATCGCGATCGCGGCGGCCGCAAAGCCGCCGAGCACCAGGGCGCCCTCGCCGCCGATCATGACCAGCCCGATGCGCGCCGGTATCGCCACCGCAAGCGCCGTGAGGATCAGCGGCGACGAGCGTTGCAGCGTGTTCTGCAGCGAGAACGCGGTGCCGAAGCCGCCGCGCTCGACCAGCTCGAAGAACTCCACCGGCGACTTGCCGATGGCGAGCAGGAACACCGAGAACAGCACCACCGAGACCGCCAGCGCGAACAGCGGAATGGCGATGTATTCGGCGCTGCGGCGGATGCGAACCGCCAGATCGCGACGGTCCTCAGCAATGGCCACCGGCAACGCGCCGATCGGCTCCGACATGCCGGTCATCGAGCTTTTGTCTCCGTGGCGTGTGATCCGCTCCTCTTCCCCCTCTCCCCGCGTGCGGGGAGAGGGTCGGGGTGAGGGGCTCTTGCAACCCGTTCGGCGCGCGGAAAGGCCCCGTCACCCGACCGCGCAAGCGCGGTCGACCTCTCCCCGCGAGCGGGGAGAGGTGGCTGCGGCCGCTCAGGGGGTGGAGCCGACGACGCCCTCGAGCAGGTAGTCCATCTTGTCGAGGAACGGATCGAGGTTGTCGTAGCTCTTGTCGATCACGACCTTGCCCTTGTTGTCCTTCAGCGGGCCGACATAGATCGGCTTCTTCGCCTTGAGATCGGCGATCGCCGCGGTCGCGGCCTTGCGGGCCTCCTCGCTGGCGCCGGCGCCGAACGGCGAGTTCTGCACCATGTCGGCCTCGTAGCCGCCGGCCGTCATGTTGGGCAGGGGTTTTCCCTCGGCGAGCTCGGCCGCGTAGGCCTTGTAGATCGTGATCCACTTGTACTCCGCCCCGGTCACGAAGCCCTTGGGCGCCAGCGGCGCCTGCGAGGCGTTGTGGCCGCAGGTCTTGACGCCGCGCTTCTCGGCGGTCTCGATCACCACCTTGGGGCCGTCCACGTGGCAGGTGATGACGTCGCAGCCGGCGTCGATCAGCGCGTTGGCGGCCTCCGCCTCGCGCACCGGCATCGACCAGTCGCCGGTGAAGATCACCTGCACCACCGCGTTGGGGTTGGTCTTG
>JBEKZK010000763.1:0-3140 GCA_049509935.1 Xanthobacteraceae bacterium
CAAGGACTTCCGCAACGAGATCGTCAAATTCTGTCTCCGCGCCAGGGCGAACAACGGCGGCAAGAACCCCTCGTGGACGAGCTACGAGAAGATGCGCGAGGTCATCGAGAAGCGGATGTTCTCCCAGGTCGAGGATCTGCTGCCGGTCATTTCCTTCGGGTCCAAGAAGGACGGCGATAGCGAGAAGAAGCACGGAGAGTTCGTCCAGCGCATGGTGGCCCGCGGCTACACCGAACGCCAGGTCCGCCGCCTCGTCGAATGGTACATGCGCGTGAAGCAGGCCGGCTGAGCCGGTGCCGGACATGCACATCGTCGACCGGCGCCTGAACCCGCGCGGCAAGAGCCTGGAAAATCGCCAGCGGTTCCTCCGCCGGGCCAAGGCGCTGGTGCAGCGCGCCGTGAAGCAGAGCACCCAGGCCCGGGATGTGCGGGACGTCCTGCAGGGCGGGGAAGTCAGCATTCCGCTCGACGGCATGGAGGAGCCGCGGCTGCGTCGGGCTCCCAGCGGGACGCGGGATCTGGTGCTCCCGGGGAACCGGACGTTCATCGAAGGCGATGTGCTGCCGCGCCCGGATCCGGGCGGTGGCGGCAGGCCGCGCGACGCGGGCGAAGGGGACGCCGAGGACGCGTTCCGCTTCGTCCTGACACGCGAGGAGTTCCTCGATCTGTTCCTCGACGATCTCGAGCTGCCGGACCTCGCCAAGCGGCGGCTCGCGGAGGCCGAGCACGAGAGCCCGCGCCGCGCCGGCTACTCGGTGTCCGGCTCGCCCGCCAACATCGCAGTCAACCGCACCACGCGGCTGGCGATGATGCGCCGGGTGGCGCTGCGCCGGCCGCGGCCGGAGGCGATCGCGCGGCTGGATACGGAGATCGCCGACTGCGAGGACGACGAGCACCGATCGGAGCTCGAGGCGACGCTCGAGGCGCTGCACGCCAAAATGCGGCGAATTCCCTACATCGACCCCGTCGATGTCAGGTACCGGCGCTTCGAGAATGTGCCGAAACCGGTCGCGCAGGCCGTCATGTTCTGCCTCATGGACGTGTCCGGCTCGGTGTCCGAGCACATGAAGGATCTGGCGAAGCGATTCTACATGCTGCTCTACATCTTCCTGACGCGGCGCTATCGCCACGTCGAGATCGTCTTCATCCGTCACACCGACCGCGCCGAGGAAGTGGACGAGGAGACCTTCTTCCGCGGCACGGCGACCGGCGGGACCCTGGTTTCGAGCGCGCTCGAAGCGATGCGCCGGATCATCGCGGAGCGCTACCGCCCCGCCGACTGGAACATCTACGCGGCGCAGGCTTCGGACGGGGACAACGCCCACAACGATGGAGCCGCGACGGGGCGGCTCCTGCGGGACCACCTCCTGCCGGTCTGCCAGTATTTCGCCTACCTCGAGGTCGGTGACCCGGGAAGCGAGTCGCGGTCGGTCTCGCCGCTGTGGGCGGTCTACGAGCGCCTGCGCGCCGAAAGCGCGCTGCTCGCCATGCGCAAGGTCAGCAACCGCAGCGAGATCTTCCCGGTGTTTCACGAGCTCTTCCAGCGCCGCCACGAGCGCGAGAGGGTCGCGCCATGACCGTCGTTGCGGCGCGACGCCTCTACGAGGGGGCCGACTGGGACTTCGCCACGCTGCAACGGATCCACGACGCCTGCGAGGTGATCGCGCTGTCCGAGCTCGGCCTCGACGTCTATCCGAACCAGATCGAGGTGATCACGGCCGAGCAGATGCTCGACGCCTACTCCTCGATCGCCATGCCGCTGTTCTACAAGCACTGGTCGTTCGGCAAGCACTTCGCCCAGCACGAGAGCCTGTACCGCAAGGGTCTCAAGGGTCTCGCCTACGAAATCGTGATCAACAGCTCGCCGTGCATTTCCTACCTCACGGAGGAGAACACGGCGACGATGCAGACGCTGGTCATCGCGCACGCCGCCTTCGGCCACAACCATTTCTTCAAGAACAACTATCTGTTCAAGCTGTGGACCGACGCCGAGGGCATCCTCGATTATCTGGACTTCGCAAAGGGCTACGTCGCGCTCTGCGAGGAGCGTCATGGCCACATCGCCGTCGAGCGCACGCTCGATGCGGCACACGCGCTGATGTCCCACGGCGTCCATCGCTATCCGGGCAAGAAGAAGCTCGATCTGCGCCAGGAGGAGAAGCGCGCGCGGGATCGCCGGGCGCACGAGGAGCACGTCTTCAACGATTTGTGGCGCACCGTGCCGGGGGGGACCGGCAAGACCGCGTCGGAGCTGAGCATCGAGCGGCGCCGTAGCCTGCTCGGGCTGCCTCAGGACAACATCCTGTACTTTCTCGAGAAGTCCGCCCCTCGCCTGCAGCCCTGGCAGCGCGAGCTGCTGCGGATCGCCCGCCACGTCGCCCAGTATTTCTACCCGCAGGGGCAGACCAAGGTGATGAACGAGGGTGCGGCCACCTATGTGCACTATCGCATCATGACGCGTCTGCACCAGCAGCAGGCGATCAGCGACGGCAACTTTCTCGAATTCCTCCAGTCGCACACCAACGTGACGTTCCAGCCGGTCTACGACGATCCGCGGTATTCCGGCTTCAACCCCTATGCTCTCGGCTTCTCGATGATGCAGGACATCGAGCGCATCGTCACCGACCCCGGGGAGGAGGATCGGCAGTGGTTCCCGGAGATCGCCGGCACCGGGGACGTCATGGCGGTGCTGCGCGACGTCTGGGCCAATTACCGCGACGAAAGCTTCATCAGCCAGTTTCTCAGCCCGCGCCTGATCCGACAGATGCGCATGTTTCACCTGTGCGACGACCCGGCGCAGACCGAAGGGGTGACGGTTGCGGCGATCCACGACGAGCGCGGCTATCGCCAGATCCGGCGGCAGCTCGCCCGGCAGTACGACGTTGGCTGGACCGATCCCACCATCGAGGTGGTCGACGTCGATCTCGCGGGCGACCGCCGCCTCCTCCTGCGCCACTCCGTCGTGAACGGAGGCCTGCTCGACGAGACCGAGACCAAGCGCGTGCTCCAGCACCTTGCCGATCTGTGGAGCTACGACGTCCTGCTTCGCGAGGTCGATTCGACCGACACCGTTCTCCGGGAGCACGCGGCCAGTCCGCGCCGGTCGGCGCTGGTCGCGTGAGGGTCGCCGCGGCGCGCTG
>JBEKZK010000764.1:0-3132 GCA_049509935.1 Xanthobacteraceae bacterium
GAGGACGCGCTCAACGCGACCCGGGCGGCGGTCGAGGAGGGCATCGTGCCGGGCGGCGGCGTGGCGCTGCTGCGCGGCCGCAAGGTGATCGAGAGGCTGAAGTCGGACAATCCCGACATCCAGGCCGGCATCAAGATCGTGCTGCGCGCGCTCGAGGCGCCGATCCGCCAGATCGCGGAGAACTCCGGCGTCGAGGGCTCGATCGTGGTCGGCAGGGTGCTGGAGAGCAAGTCCGAGACGTTCGGCTTCGACGCCCAGCGCGAGACCTATGTCGACATGGTGGAAGCCGGCATCATCGATCCGGCCAAGGTGGTCCGCGCCGCGCTGCAGGACGCAGCCTCGGTCGCCGGCCTGCTGATCACCACCGAGGCGATGGTTGCCGAGCTGCCCAAGGAGAAGCCCGCGGCGGGCGGCGGCATGCCGGGCGGTGGCATGGACTACTGACCGGCCAACTTGACTTTAGTTGACGGGAGGCCCCGCAGCGATGCGGGGCCTTTTGCTTTCTAATGCGTCGCCGGGAGATAGCGCAGCGTCCTCGACCCCATCAGCACCAGCGCCTCGCCGTCGCGCCGCCAGGTGGTCGCGGCGCCGAGCGCCGCGATGATGTCGTCGTCGCTGCGCAGGCGCTCCGGCGTGCATTGGGTCTCCACCATGGGTCCGGGCACGATCGAGATGGCATCGTTCGTGACCGTCACCTGCCCCTGCCCGCTCGAGCAATAAAGCTCGATGGCGGCGAGGCCGTTGCGGCCCACCTCGAGGCTCGGGATCTTGCGCGACTTGCCGATCGGCCCGGCGTCGAGGAACAGCTCGCGATCGAACGGAAAGCCACGGTCCGACGCCAGCGCGGAGCCGGCGAGCCCGAGAACGAGCGCCAGAGCGGCCGCGCGCAACAGCGCGCGGACCGACGGTTGCGGAAAGATCGGGCGATCCATGGTGTCCTCCGGGATGTCGGAAAAACGGGAAGGCTGGCGCGGGGCGGGAACGCGGGTCCGGACGAGCCGCAGTCGGGAGTTGCCGGAACCCCGTCGTCGTCCGCGGCCCGCTGCGACCACTTTGCCATTGACAGACCGCTCGCCGGAAGCAAAAGCCGTGACGGGGCACTCGCCATCGTGGCACCCGGCCGATCGCGGCAAGACGCTCGCAGAATTGCCCGAAATTGGACCGGACCCGGGCCGCGGCGGATCACGCCCGCACCCACGCGGCAGCTGACAGGAGACCCCGCAAGTGAACGGCCTTGGCTCGACGCTCTCCACCATCTGGCGGCTCTTCATCCCTTATTTCCGCTCCGAGGACCGTGTCGCGGGGCGCATCCTGCTCGCCGCCCTGATGGCGATCGAGCTCTCCATCGTCGGCATCAACGTGCTGCTCAACCAATGGAGCAACCGGTTCTACAATGCGCTGCAGGAGTATGCCTGGGACGATTTCGTGCGGCAGCTGCTGATCTTCTGCGCGCTCGCCGCAGGCTACATCGTGCTCGCCGTCTATCAATTGTATCTCAATCAATGGCTGCAGATCCGCTGGCGCCAGTGGATGACGCATCGATATCTCGGCCACTGGCTCGACAGCGCCAACCACTACCGCATGCAGCTGCTCGGCGATCGCCCCGACAACCCGGACCAGCGAATCGCCGAGGATATCCAGCTGTTCGTCGATCGCACCCTGCGGATCGTGGTCGGCCTGCTGGGCGCGCTGGTGTCGCTCGCATCATTCATCGTCATCCTGTGGGCGCTGTCGGACCAGGCACCACTGCATCTGTTCGGCGTCGACTGGCCGATACCGGGCTACCTGGTGTGGGCGGCGCTGATCTATGCGACGGTCGGCACCATCATCACCCACCTGATCGGGCGGCCGCTGATCGGCCTCAATTTCGATCAACAGCGCTACGAGGCGGATTTCCGCTTCAATCTGGTGCGCGCGCGCGAGCACTCCGAGCAGATCGCCCTCATGGCCGGCGAGCCGACCGAGCGCCGGCGCCTGATGGACCGCTTCGCCAATGTCGTCGGCAACTGGCGCAGCATCATGACGCGGACCAAAAGGCTCACCTTCTTCACCGCCGGATACAGCCAGATCTCGGCGATCTTTCCCATCCTGGTGATCAGCCCGGCCTTCTTCGCCCGGCACCTGCCGCTCGGCTTCCTGACCCAGACGGCGTCCGCCTTCGGCAGCGTGCAGACCGCGCTGTCGTTCTTCATCAACATCTACCAGACGCTCGCCGAGTGGCGCGCCGTGATCGAGCGGCTGTCGGGCTTCGACGTGGCGATCGCCAAGGGCCGGGCCCTGGCGACGGCCCGACCCGGCGTGGCGGTGACGACGACCGGCAAGGCGCCGGAGCTCCGCGTCGACGCCGACGTGCAGCTGCCCAACGGCGATCCGCTGGTCAACGCTCCCGACCTCGCCTTCGGACCCGGCGATCGCGTGCTGGTGAGCGGGCGGTCGGGCTCGGGAAAGTCGACCCTGTTCCGCGCCATCGGCGGCATCTGGCCGTTCGGGACCGGAACGGTGGTGGTGCCGGACGGCGCCCGGGTGATGGTGCTGCCGCAAAAGCCCTATCTGCCGGTGGGATCGCTGGAGGCGGCGATATCCTATCCATCGGGCCCCGGCACCTTCGCGCACGACCAGGTCGCCGAGGCGCTCCAGGCGGTCGGACTGCCGGCGCTCGCCGCACGGCTCGATGAGCCCGCGCATTGGGAGCGCATTCTGTCGCCCGGAGAGCAGCAGCGGCTCGCGGTCGCCCGCGCCATTCTGCAGACCCCGGACTTCCTGTTCCTCGACGAGGCGACCGCCTCGCTCGACGAGGAAGCCGAGGCGGCCCTGTACCGGCTGCTGCACGAGCGCCTGCCGCGCGCCACCATCATCTCGATCGGCCACCGGTCGACCTTGCGCGCGTTCCATGGGCGGCATCTGCGGCTCGACCACGATGGCGATCACCAGGAGGTGCGTGAGATCGCACTCGAGGCCGCCGAATGATCACTCCTCCGGCTGGTCGTAGGCGACGATCTTCCACTCGCCTTTCGCGGTCTTGGCATAGCACAGGCGCTCGGTCGACAGCGGACGCGCCGCCGAGGCCGGGATCCAGCCGGTCTTGCCGCTGGGCATCAGCACCTCCAGATGGGTCGGCGTGACCGGCGGCTT
>JBEKZK010000765.1:0-3122 GCA_049509935.1 Xanthobacteraceae bacterium
AGGTTGTTCATCGGTTAGCTCCCTCGGTTGCGGCGCCGCGCGTTCCGCTCCGGCGCTCCGGCGCATCCGCTCAATGCGCGGTCCAGCCGCCGTCGACCGGCAGCGCGGCGCCGGTGATCGAGGCGGCAGCGTCGCTGGCGAGGAACACCGTGAGGGCGCCGAGCTCCTCCACGGCGGCAAATCGCTTGTTCGGCTGCTGCGCCAGCAGCACGTCGCGGATCACCTGCTCGCGCGCGATGCCGTGGGCCTGGGCCTGGCCTGCGATCTGCGCCTCCACCAGCGGCGTGTAGACATAGCCCGGACAGATGGCGTTGCAGGTGATGCCCTCCTCGGCAGTCTCCAATGCCACCACCTTGGTCAGGCCGATGATGCCGTGCTTGGCCGAGACATAGGCGGCCTTGAACGGCGAGGCGACCAAGCCGTGGGCGGAGGCGATGTTGATGATGCGCCCCCATTTGTTGCTTCGCATCGCCGGCAACGCCAGCCGGATCGAGTGGAACGCCGACGACAGGTTGATCGCGAGGATCGCGTCCCACTTGTCGGGCGGAAACCGGTCGATCGGTGCCACGTGCTGGATGCCCGCGTTGTTGACGAGCACATCGAGGCGTCCGAGCCCGTCGAGCGCCAGATCGATCATCTCGCCGATCGCGGCCGGCTCGGTCATGTCGGCCGGCGAATACAGCGCTTCGACGCCGAACTCTCCGGCGATCTGCTTCCGGGTTTCGGCGATCTCGTCCGGCCGTCCAAAGCCGTTGAGGACCACCGCGGCGCCGGCGGAGGCGAGCGCGCGTGCGATTCCCAGGCCGATGCCGCTGGTCGAGCCGGTCACGACCGCAACCTTGCCGGCGAGTGCAGAGTGCCCGGCGCTGTCGCGCCGTCGGGTCTGGACGTTCATCACGATCCCTTCCATTTCAAATTGTCGTGCCCGAGTGCAGCGACTGTCGTGATGACAATGTGCCAGCGGCGCGCCAGCGGCGGAAATGCCCGCTTGCTAACATGTCGATAGTCGGCCGCTATTGCGGCGGATGGCGGATGCCGCTCGCAGGCCACAATACGGCTTTCCCCTCCCGGGTGGCCGAGCTACGATTGCGGCGCGGTCCTTCTCGTGCTGGCGTCCGTGTCCGGGTCGGCGGAGCCGGCGCGGACGAACGAGAAAAGCAGCAATTCGGTGGGGGCGCTTATTGGAAATGCACCAGGTCAGGTACTTCCTGGCCGTCGCCGACGAGCTCAACTTCACGCGGGCGGCCGAGAAGTGCAACGTCGCGCAACCGTCGCTGACGCGTGCGATTCGCCAGCTCGAAGGCGAGCTCGGCGGCGACCTGTTCCGCCGCGAGCGGCCGCGCGCGCAACTGACCGAGCTCGGCGAGCGCATGTACCCGCTGCTCAGGCAGTGCTACGAGAGCGCGCTGGGCGCGCGTTCGCTCGCCTCGTCGATGAAGAGCGGCGACGTCGGCTCGCTGCGGCTGGCGCTGTCGCGGACCATCGATCTCGGCCTCATCATGCCGCATCTCCTCGAGTTGAAGCAGACATTCAGGAACCTGCAGCTGAAGTTCCTGCGCGGTTGCGCGCGCGACATCGCCGAGTTCCTCAGGCAAGGGCAGGCGGATCTCGCCGTTGCGGCGGGAACCGGGGGAGATGCCTGGGAGCGGCTCGACCGTTGGCCGTTGTTCACCGAGGATTTCCTGCTCGCCGTCAGCAGCCGGCATCGTCTGGCCGGACACCCGAAGGTCGAGCTCGAAGACCTGAGAGAGGAGAAGCTGCTGCTGCGAACCTATTGCGAAAGCGCCGAGGAGCTGTCGGAGGCATTCCGCAAGGCGCAGCTCGAGGTCGATCGAGGTCACGAGATGGCGTCGGAGCGCGATCTGATCATGCTGCTCGAGGCGAACATCGGTGTCGCGGTCGTTCCGCGCAGCGCCGCGAAGTCGACCGTACTGGCGCGGCTGCCGGTCGATGGTCTGGACGTGAGGCGAACCGTCTATCTGTACGGAGTCGCCGGCCGACAACGGACTCCCGTGGCCACGACCGTCATGAAGATGCTGCGCGGCGCCGACTGGTCGCGTCACCTCGACTAGACGATCGATTCCATGAAACCTGCCTGTAGGATGGGTAGAGCGGCGAAATCGGGCACTTGTCCGATTTCGCCGCGAAACCCATCGATGGGTTTCGCAAGAGCTCAACCCATCCTACACGCCGAAATGATTCGAGCTTCGGAAACGCTGCACCGGTGCACCGCACCAGCCCGCCATGACGACATCAGCGGGCGCGCTTGACGGCCGCGACGAGGTCTCGCATTTCGGCCCGCTTGCGATAATCGGGATCGACGAAGCGCGACTTGACCCGTCCATCGGTGCCGACCACGAAGGTCGCGGGAATCGGGATCATCCACGAATCGTTGCCCTGGAAGGATGGAACGTCGATGCCCGCCGCGGCGACGAAATGCGCCATCTCGTCGCCCATCCAGATCGCCAGGTTCAAGGCCAACGCATAGCCGTTGTCCATGTCGGTGAGCACCGGAAACGCCGCTTTCGCTTCCGCCTTGAATTCGGCGGCGAACTGCTGGCGGTCCGGCATGATGGCGACGATGGTGGCGCCGTCCGCCTCGATGCTCTTCTGCGCCTGCGCCAGCGCATGGGTGTTGATGCGGCAATAGGGGCACCAGTGCCCGCGATGGAACGTGATGGCGACCGGTGCCCGGCTCACCAGTCGTTCGAGACTCACCAGATGTCCCTCCTCGTCGGGCAGGATGAAGGGCGGCATCGGGTCGCCGACGGCCGGTGCATCGGCGCCGGCGTCGGCCTGCTGGAGCCGGGCGACCAGCCGGTCGACGCTGTCCGCAAAGGCAGGGCTGATGTCACGCACCGTGGCGGCCAACCGGTCCAGCCGCTCGTTCAGCGAGCCGTCCATGTCGCGACACTGGACGAAAGCGTCCTCGAGGGCGTCCGCCAGTGTCATCGCACCGTTCCCCACGCGGCGGCATGCTCGTCGCCTGCCATGCGCCTTCGGTCCTTGTCCTCGAGCGCTTCGCCTGTCGGCCTTGCGTTCATTCGACTGATCCTGACACCGGCCATCCGCCGGCCGATCGAGCGCATCTGCAAAAACGTGCGGGCGGGATCGATTGCCGG
>JBEKZK010000766.1:0-3117 GCA_049509935.1 Xanthobacteraceae bacterium
CAACAAACAAAAACAACAAACAAAAACAACAAACAAAAACAACAAACAAAAACAACAAACAAATAACAACATGTCTGAGCATGGCGGTCCAACGACCGCAGTCCCTCACAGCCCCGTGCGCCTCCGCCGTCCGGCGAGGCGGCGGCGCATTGCCCGGACGGTGGCCCAGACCGGCGGCGAACGCTTGATCCGGCCCTTGAGGGCGAACCGCAGGCGGCAGGCCGATGCGGCGACCCGGCCCGCCGGCGTGAGCGGCAGAAAACTGTCGAACAGCGGCTCGGCCTCGTTGCAGAACATCTGTTTGAAGGCAGCTTCGCCGACGCCGAGGTCGAACGTTTTCAGTCCGCGCTCGCAGCACATTCGCACCAGATTGAGCTGCAGCAGCTGACTGGGGCTCTCGTGCGCCAGCGCGTTGAGGATCATCGAGTTGAAGATCCCGCTGAACCGCCCGTTGCCGACCAGCCCCCCATAGGTGGCGAGAATGGTGTCGCCGACCGAGGCGGCGTAGAGCTCGATCGCCGGTTGCCCGGTCGCGAGCTCCGCGGTGGCGGCCGCGGTGATGAACTCGCGCATGCCGGGCGCCGCGAAGGCGTCGGCGAGCCCGAGCTCGGCCATCCGCTCGGCCTTCTGCGCGAAGAACACCTCGAGCACCCGCAGCGCATCGTCCGTGGTCTCGGCGCGCCAGTAGCGGATCGGCTGCCTGCCTGCGAGGACGCGCTCCTTCTTGCGCAGCTTCTTGCGCCGGGCGCCGCTGACGCGTGCGTCCATCAGCGTCGAAAAGTCGTCGGCCAGCGCGCCCCGGCAGGCGAAGCTCGGGGAGGGCTGGCGGCGCAGCGCCGCGAACGGATTGGCCACCCCGTCCCAGCTCAGCGGCTGATTGGTCAGCATCAGCAGGTCGGCGCCGCGGCCGGCCTCGCGGATCATGGCGAGGATGGTCTCCATCGCGTCGCGCTCGAGCGCCGCCGCGACGTCGCGGCGCCACAGCGCCATGTTGAAGTTGGCGTGCTTGCCTCCGAGAAATCCCGCCACGTCGAGCGGCCCGTGGCGGGTGCGCCCGAGCGGCAGCAGGAACAGCGGCGTACCGCGGGCATCGCTGCCGACGACGAGAAACGGCCGCACCCCCTGGCGGCAGCCGACGTGCCGCTGCCACGGCGCGATGAAGTCGAAGCGCTGGTAGGGGGTCGCGACCGCGCCGCCGATCTCGAGGCCACGCCACACCGGCTCGGCCGCGGCGATATCATCGATGATGTCGATCCGGGCGACCGGCCCCGCGGTCGGTCCGGTCGCGAGCCGGACGCCCGACGCGACCGCGTCCGCGCCGTTCGCGGTGCGCATGAAGGCGTTCATCCGGGTCATCCCGCGGCAAGTTGGCGACGCCTGTTCTGCCATCTTCCGGCGCGAGCGTCGCAGACAATTCTCAACAGTCCGTTTGTTCGGTTAATTTCAATGCGTTAACCATCTCTTTTCTGTACTCCCCCCCTGCAGGGATTGAATCTACGCCTGCGTTCTACCTAGACCGCGTGATAGCGAATACATGCGGAGATTAAAGGCCATATTGACCGCATATAATGCGGAGATTGTCCTTGCCTCTGTGGTGAATGGCAGGTATATTATCCGCGAAAGATGCGGAGAATGACAACCTACATCCACGAAAGGAAGGACTGGCCCGGCTTCCGGTGGGATGAGAAGCGCATTGCAAACCTCCTCGCCAATGTACGACACAAGCAGGGACGGCTGATAGGGCGCATGGAGAGCTTGGGCTTCGGCCTGCAAACCGAAGCTACCCTCCAAACCCTTACCGAGGAAGTCGTCAAGTCGAGTGAGATCGAGGGCGAGATTCTCAACCGCGAGCAAGTGCGCTCGTCCATTGCCCGCCGTCTCGGCATCGATATCGGCGCTCTGGCGCCGACCGATCGCAATGTCGAGGGCGTGGTCGAGATGATTCTCGATGCGACCGAGCACTACGACACCCCCCTCGACGACGAACGGCTGTTCGCCTGGCATGCCGCTCTGTTCCCCACCGGGCGCAGTGGCATGAGGAAGATCACCGTCGGCGGCTGGCGTACAGATCAATCCGGTCCGATGCAGGTCGTTTCAGGCCACGTCGGTCGCGAGCGCGTACACTACCAAGCCCCGGCAGCGCGGCACCTCGATCAGGAGATGCAAACCTTTCTCGACTGGTACAATGCCCAAAACGACATCGATCCGGTCCTCAAAGCAGCCATTGCGCATTTGTGGTTCGTGACCATCCATCCCTTCGACGACGGCAATGGCCGCATCGCGCGAGCTATTGCGGATCAAGGGCTCGCACGTTCGGAAAAAAGCAAGAAACGCTTCTACAGCATGTCCGCTCAAATCCGGCAGGAGCGCAAGGCATACTACGACATCCTCGAAGCGACGCAGAAGGGCGACCTCGACATTACGGCTTGGCTCGTATGGTTTCTCGGTTGTCTCGATCGCGCGTTCGACGGCGCCGAAACCATCCTGAGCGCAGTGCTCGAGAAGGCGCGTTTCTGGGAACAGCATGCGGGTGCGAGCTTCAATGATCGGCAGCGGCTTGTTCTCAATCGGCTGCTCGACGGTTTCCAGGGCAAGCTTACGTCGACCAAATGGGCCATACTTGCCAAGACCTCTCAAGACACGGCGCTGCGCGATATCGACGATCTCATCCGGCACGGGGTTTTGGTCAAGGATGCCGGCGGTGGTCGCAGCACGAGCTATTCTCTTGTCGAGACCGGCTAGCAACCGTCCACGGGAAGTGGCGCTTGGACGGTGAGTACGGATTCAGTCGAACGTGACGGCTGAAAGCGCGGCCGCTCGAAGGCGATGAGGCGCTTTCAGTCACTCTTCATCCTTCGGCTGTGCGCATTGATCCATGTCAATGGTCTTGAAGATCAATTCGGCATGGCCCGGACCCGCCGCGACGATCGGCGGGCTGCCCGAGGCCGGCATTCGATGCCGGCTGCTTTATGCTTCCTCAATAAAGCGTTGGCATGGTTGCCCGGCGCGCGCATGCGCCAACGAAAGCCGGTCCCGGCCAGGGCCGGGCCGGCCACCGATTTACCGGCTGGAACGTGCGCCGTGCACTCGACGAGGGGGCGGCCATTGGCGGCAATC
>JBEKZK010000767.1:0-3113 GCA_049509935.1 Xanthobacteraceae bacterium
TTCACCTCGTGGGTGGGGTGGAGGAGATTGCCCATGCGATCGACCACGTTGACGAAGGAATCGAGTCCCGCGGTCTGTCCCGCGACGAGGTTGAGCGCACCCGGGGTCGACGGACCGAAGGTCGTCGTCCAGCTGTTGTCGTTCAGGGCGAAATGCTGGGCGTAGTTCCACAGCGCCGTGACGGTGTTGCCGTCGTAGTAGCCCATCACCAAGCTCTTGCCGGTGCCGGACGGCGTGCCGCCGGCGCCCGTAAAGTGCGGGAACAGGTCCATCCTGCCCTGGTCGTCGGCGGACTGCTCGGGCAGGTCGTTGTGGCCCTGATCCGAGGTCAGCGCCTGCGCCGGCGACAGGCGGAACGGGTTCGAGGCGTCGGCGCCGTTGATCGCGGCGCCGCTGCCGAGCGGGCCATTGGGGTTCTTGTTGATGAGATCGAGGCCCGTCAGCGGAGCGAAATGATTGTTCACGTCGAGCGGCGTGAGCAGCGTATTGATGCTGCGCGGGGTGCGCGACGATGCATGGAAGGCGGTCTCGCCCGGATTGTTCTGCGCCGTCGGATAGGTGCCGAAATAGTGATCGAAGGAGACATTCTCCTGGAAGATCACGACGAGGTGCTTGATCGGCGTCGCGGTGAAGATGCGTTGATCGTCGCGATCGTCGGCGAACGCGCTCGCGGCGCCGACCGCGAGGGCTGCCGTGAGGCAGCCGAAGAGGGCGCGATATTTCATTGCGGTCGCTCCAGAATCCAGAGTACCGAGGTGGAAGAGCCATGACAATGACCTTGAAGGCAAAGCTTGCCGAGCCTGGCCGTCTCCTGAATGGGCACGTGTGCGTGATCCCTTCGGCAGTCATCACCCAGGCGATCGCGGCGGCCGGTGCGGACGCCGTCGTCATCGACCAGGAGCATGGGCCGATCGGCTTCGAGACGCTGCACGCCATGATCGCGGCAACGCAGGGATTTGCCTGCGCGCCGCTGGTCCGCGTGCCGCAGATCGATGAGGCGCACGTCAAGCGCGCCCTCGATGCGGGCGCCGAGGGAATATGCTTTCCGCTCGTGCGCGACGCCGAGCGCTGCGTCGCGTTGATGCGATATGCGCCTTCGGGAAAGCGCGGATGGGGGCCGTTCGTGGCCAATTAAAGAGCGAGCTCGGCCCGCGTTGTGCCTGGTGCGCCGGTCGATGCCCGGCTGAAGGCTCGCCACGAGCGCTCGATCGCCTGCGGATCGAGCCCCCTGACGATGAATACCAGCCGCGAGCTCCGGTCCGCGTCGGGCCAGGCACGCATGTGGGTCGGCGGGTGAACCAGATGCTGGACGCCGTGCACGGCGACCGGGGTGTCCGTGCCGGCGACATTGAGGATGCCTTTCACCCGCAGCACCTCGTTGCCGTGGCGATTGAGCAGCATGGTCAGCCAGATCCCGAACATCGTCCAATCGATCGCGTCATCCAGGCTGAACGCGAACGCCCGGATGTCGTCGCCGTGGCGGCTGCCGTGCTGGCGGTCGTCGTGCGCGGGTGAAAAATCCGCGGCGAGCCAGCGCCCTGCGCCGCTCCCGCCGAATGCGCCGGACGTCAGCAGCGCCTGCGCGTCGAGGTCGCGGTCGGCGCTGCGCCGCAGCGCTGCCGCCGGGTTGATGCGGCGGATGCGGTCGATCAGCAGATCGATCGGCCCGGAGGCGGCGAGGTCGGTCTTGGTGAGGACCAGCCGATCCGCCACCGCGATCTGGTTGACGCTCTCGGGCTGCCGATCGAGCTGGCCCATGGCGTTCACCGCATCCACCGTGGTGATCACGTTGCCGAGACGAAAATGGTGCTTCAGCACGGGATCGGCATGCACCGTCGACAGGATCGGAAACGGATCGGCGAGGCCGGTGCTCTCGACGACGAGTCGGCGGAACGCCGGCACCACGCCGCGCTCCCGCTTCGAATGCAGGTCCTTGATCGCGGCCGCCAGCTCGCCCCGGATCGTGCAGCACACGCAGCCCGACTGCAGCAGCACCATGGTGTCGTCGATGCGCTCGAGCAGGTGATGGTCGAGGCCGACCTCGCCGAGCTCGTTGATCAGCACCGCGGTGTCGGCGAGCGCCGGGTCACGCAGCAGCCGCTGCAGCAGCGTCGTCTTGCCGGAGCCGAGAAAGCCGGTGACGAGGATGACGGGCGTGTAATCGGGCGCCGGCTCAGCCACGGCCGCGCTCCAGCCGGGCGATCAGCCTTTCGTCGAGAGGATCGCATGGTTTGCCGCCGAGCCGTTCCGCCGCGCTCCACAGATGCGCCAGGTCGTCGACGATCTCGGTCTTGCCGGTGGCGGTCGAGAGCACGAACGAGGTGCCCTGCCAGTCGGCCAGCGTCATGCGATAGTGCTCGAGAATGCGGTTGGCCGCCGCGACGCGATGCAGGCGTTCGCGGCGGCGGGCCGCCGCATCGGTGTTGCGGGTGAAAACGCCGGGCCGTGCGACGGCGTCGGTCCAGTGATCGGATCCGCCGAGAATGCCGCACAGCGCGCACATCGGGTCACCCGGTTTCTCTGCCGTCACCGGCGGCCTCGGCCGCCACCTTTTACGTCTTGCGCGGAGAGCGGCGGGCGAAATCGTCCGCCATCTCGTTCATGGTGACGAATTTCACGCCGGGATGGCCGATCATGTGCTGGTAGAGCCGCTCCAGCATCATCAGCACGTGCGGCCGGCCGGAGACGTCGGGATGGATGGTCATCGGAAACACCGCGTAGTCGTACTCGCGGTAGACCCAGTCGAACTGGTCGCGCCACATCTGCTCGATGTCACGCGGATTGACGAAGCCGTGGCTGTTCGGCGACTTCTTGATGAACATCATCGGCGGCAGGTCGTCCAGATACCAGCTCGCCGGGATCTCGATGAGATCGGTTTCGCGGCCGCGGCTCAGCGGCACCATCCATTCCGAGGGTTTTTTCGCATAGTCGATCTTGGTCCAGCTGTCGCCCACCCGCACGTAGTAGGGCTGGTGATCGTGATGCATGAGCGAATGGTCGTACTTGATGCCGCGCTCGAGCAGGAGCTCGTTGGTGACCGGGGAGAACTCCCACCACGGCGCGACGTAGCCGGTCGGCCGCCGGCCCGACAGCCTGCTCACCAGGTCGATGCA
>JBEKZK010000768.1:0-3108 GCA_049509935.1 Xanthobacteraceae bacterium
CGCTACGGATTTTTAGCGCGGTGTTTTGTAAGGTGTGAGGTGCTGCCCAAGGTGCTGCCCAAGTCGGGAAGACGGAGACAGGAATGAGCAAGGTTGGCGGCGGCGATTCCAAGAATACGCTTTACTGCTCGTTCTGCGGTAAGAGCCAGCACGAGGTGCGCAAGCTCATCGCCGGGCCGACCGTGTTCATTTGCGACGAGTGCGTCGAGCTGTGCATGGACATCATCCGCGAGGAGAACAAGTCCTCGCTGGTGAAGTCGCGCGACGGCATCCCGACGCCGCGCGAGATCCGCAAGGTTCTGGACGACTACGTCATCGGCCAGGACCACGCCAAGAAGGTGCTCTCGGTCGCGGTCCACAATCACTACAAGCGGCTCAATCATCAATCGAAGCACAACGACGTCGAGCTGGCGAAGTCGAACATTCTGCTGATCGGGCCGACCGGCTCGGGCAAGACGCTGCTGGCGCAGACGCTGGCGCGCATCCTCGATGTGCCCTTCACCATGGCCGACGCTACGACGCTGACCGAAGCCGGCTATGTCGGCGAGGACGTCGAGAACATCATTTTGAAGCTGTTGCAGTCCGCCGACTATAACGTCGAGCGGGCGCAGCGCGGCATCGTCTACATCGACGAGATCGACAAAATCTCGCGCAAGTCCGACAATCCCTCGATCACCCGTGACGTGTCGGGCGAGGGCGTGCAGCAGGCGCTGCTCAAGATCATGGAAGGCACCATCGCGAGCGTCCCGCCGCAAGGCGGCCGCAAGCACCCGCAGCAGGAATTCCTCCAGGTCGACACCACCAACATCCTGTTCGTCTGCGGCGGCGCATTCTCCGGGCTGGAGAAGATCATCTCGGCGCGCGGCCGGTCGAGCTCGATCGGCTTCGGCGCCAAGGTGATCGCGCCGGAAGACCGGCGCACCGGCGAGATCTTCCGTGAGGTCGAGCCCGAGGACCTGTTGAAGTACGGTCTGATCCCGGAGTTCGTCGGGCGGCTCCCGGTGGTCGCCACGCTCGAGGACCTCGACGAGTCGGCGCTGAAGAAGATCCTCACCGAGCCGAAGAACGCCCTGGTCAAGCAGTATCAGCGGCTGTTCGAGATGGAGAGCGTCGATTTGACGCTCGCCGAGGAGGCCCTGGGCGGGATCGCCAAGAAGGCGATCGAGCGCAAGACCGGCGCCCGCGGCCTGCGGTCGATCATGGAGAGCATCCTGCTCGACACCATGTTCGACCTGCCGAGCCTGGAGGGGGTCGAGGAGGTGGTGATCTCCCGCGAGGTCGTCGAGGGAACCGCCCGGCCGCTCTACATCTACGCGGATCGGGCCGGCGACGCCGGCGCCAGCGCCTAGTGCACCGATTCCGAAGTTCGCATCACTTGGCGACACCCTCCGGTGCGAACTTCGGAATCGAGAGGTGCACTAGCAAGCCTATGATTCTAGTGCGGTTTTTGGATTTGAAGTTCCTATGCCGAGCGCGTCGCACATCTGATAGGAACTTCAAATCCACCGCACTAGTGCACCGATTCCGGGAAGGCTGGCATGTACCGGTGGCTGTTGACGAATTTCGCCGCCGCCGGTGCGCCCTTCGAAGCTGCCGCGTAGCACGCAGCATGCACGCCGCGGGCCGGCCGGGTGCCTTACTTGACACCCCCCGGATCGCGGCCCACCTATTGTCGATGAAACGCTAGAGATCGAATGATTCCGGGCAGGGGTGTCGTAACCGCGCGTTGTCTGCAGACTTGTCGCAGGCCATCCGTGCTCCCTCCCGGCCACAGCACTCTGCCGCGATCGCGCCAGGAGGCGGATGCGGCGGAGGGGCGCAACAATAAGGAATGCCGGCCATGACATCCTCTTCGCCCGCGAAACCGCGCCCCCTGCCTGCCCCAGGCGAGATCCGGGCCTATCCGGTGTTGCCGTTGCGCGACATCGTGGTGTTTCCCCACAACATCGTGCCGCTGTTCGTCGGGCGCGAGAAGTCGATCAAGGCGCTGGAAGAGGTGATGCGGGGCGACACCTTCGTGTTGCTGGCGACCCAGAAGAACGCCTCCGACGACGACCCGGCGACCGGCGCGATCTTCGAGGTCGGGACGCTGGCGAGCGTGCTGCAGCTGCTCAAGCTGCCCGACGGCACCGTGAAGGTGCTGGTCGAGGGCGCCGAGCGCGCCAGGATCCAGAAATACACCGCGCGGGCCGAATACTACGAGGCCGAGGCCGTGCTGCTGCCCGACCAGGCCGCCGAGCGCGTCGAGGCCGAGGCGCTGGCACGGTCGGTCGTCACCGAGTTCGAAGGCTACGTGAAGCTCAACAAGAAGGTGTCGCCGGAAGTCGTCGGCGTGGTCCAGCAGATCGACGACTACGGCCGGATCGCCGATACCGTGGCCTCGCATCTGGCGGTGAAGATCCTCGACAAGCAGCAGGTGCTGGAGACCATCTCGGTCACCGAGCGGCTGGAGAAGGTGCTCGGCCTGATGGAGAGCGAGATCTCCGTCCTGCAGGTGGAGAAGCGCATCCGCACCCGGGTCAAGCGGCAGATGGAGAAGACCCAGCGCGAGTACTATCTCAACGAGCAGATGAAGGCGATCCAGAAGGAGCTCGGCGACGAGGAAGGCCGCGACGAGCTCGCCGAGATCGAGGACAAGATCAAGAAGACCAAGCTGTCGAAGGAGGCCCGCGAGAAGGCCCAGCACGAGCTCAAGAAGCTGCGCCAGATGTCGCCGATGTCGGCGGAGGCCACCGTCGTGCGCAACTACCTGGACTGGCTGCTGTCGATCCCGTGGGGCAAGCGGTCGAAGATCAAGAAGGACCTGAACCACGCCCAGAAGATCCTCGACGACGATCACTTCGGGCTCGACAAGGTCAAGGAGCGGATCGTCGAGTATCTCGCGGTGCAGCAGCGCGCCAACAAGCTGACCGGACCGATCCTGTGCCTGGTCGGGCCGCCCGGCGTCGGCAAGACCTCGCTCGGCAAGTCGATCGCGCGGGCGACGGGGCGCGAGTTCGTGCGCGTCTCGCTCGGCGGCGTGCGCGACGAGGCCGAGATCCGCGGCCATCGCCGCACCTACATCGGCGCCATGCCCGGCCAGATCATTCAGCACATGAAGCGCGCCGG
>JBEKZK010000769.1:0-3103 GCA_049509935.1 Xanthobacteraceae bacterium
TAGGCGGTGGCAAAGACGGTCGGGATCATGCCGCCGCCGATGAAGCCCTGGATCGCCCGCCAGAAGATCATCTCGCCGATCGAGGAGGACATGCCGCACATGAAGCTCGCCGCCGTGAAGCCGGCCGCGGCGGCCGCGAACACGATGCGGGTGCCGAGCGCCCGGGACAGGAACCCGGACAGCGGGATCATCACCACCTCGGCGATCAGATAGGCGGTCTGCACCCAGTTGATCTCGTCGCTCGAGGCGGCGAGCCCGGCCTGGATCTCGGTCAGCGACGCCGAGACGATCTGGATGTCGAGGATCGACATGAACATGCCGAACACCATCGCGACGAAGGCGACGAGGCGGCGCGGATCGATGCGGTCGGCGGCCGGGCGCGCCGGCGGCGCGCTGCCGATCGGGGCGGCGATGGCGGTGGCGCTGGCCATGGGATCACCCGCTCGAGGTCGGGCTACTGCGCGCGGGCCGATGCGGTGCGCGCCAGAGCCGGCGTTCCGGGCGCCGCGTCCGCCTTGGTGTTGATGCTGACCACGACCGACATGCCGGGACGCAGCAGCCGCTCGCCGGCGACATCGGCCGGCACCCGGATGCGCACCGGCACGCGCTGCACGATCTTGGTGAAGTTGCCGGTGGCGTTGTCGGTCGGCAGCAGCGAGAACACCGAGCCGGATGCCGGCGCGAAGCTCTCCACCGAGCCTTCGATGGTGCGGTCGGGCAGCGCGTCGACGGAAATCGATACCGCCTGGCCGGGCCGCAGCCTGGCGATCTGCGTCTCCTTGAAGTTGGCGTCGACGAAGACCGCGTCGAGCGGCACCAGGCTGGCGAGCCGCTGGCCGGGCTGGACGTAGTCGCCGGGCTGCACCGCGCGATTGCCGATCACGCCGTCGTAGGGCGCGCGGATCACCGCAAACGACAGGTCGCGCTCGGCCTTGGCGAGCGCGGTGGACAGCTCCTTGAGGGTGCGCACGGCCTCCTCCTGCTGGGCCTTGAGCACCTCGACGTTGGCCTGCGCGGCATCGACCGCGGCGCTCGCGCTGTTGATGCCGGCAGTTGCCTGGTCGCGGTCGGCATGGGCCTGCTCGAGCTTCTGGCGGCTGGCGAACTCGCGGTTGGCGAGCGCCTGCTGGCGGTCGTACTCGAGGTTGGCGCGGGTGGCGCCGGCCTGCGCCGAGGCGAGCTGGGCGCGGGACTGCTCGACGCTCGCCTGCTGGGCGGCGATCTGGCGGCCGATCCGCTCGATGGTCGACTGCTGGGTGGCAACCTTGTCGCGCGCCGAATCGACCGCCAGCCGGTAGTCGCCGTCGTCGATGAGGGCGATGACGTCACCGGCATGCACCTGCGCGTTGTTGTCGACCGCAACGGCGGCGATGTATCCGGAAATCTTCGCCGCCATCGTGGTGCTGTTGGCCCCCACATAGGCGTCGTCGGTCGAGACCAGGTAGCGCCCGACCGTCCACCAGTGATGGCCATACCAGACGCCGCCGCCCGCCAGCAGGAGCGCCGCCAGCGCCACGAGCCGCTTGCGCCCGGACCTGCCGCGCTTCGCCGGCTTCGCCGGCTGCCCCTCGATCACGACGGGCGCATCGACCGGACGGCCAACCGGCCCGCCGACGACCAGGTCGACGTCCTGATCGCCACGACGGCTGGTGACCGGCGGCTCGAGGGCCAGTCCCGGCTCCCCGGCAACGAAGGCGGCGTCTTTGTCCCTGAACATCGGAAGGCTCCGTGGTATATTTACCAATGTCGAATTCAAATGACCGAACCGTTCGGTCAACGGTTGACTACCGCGGGATCGTGATCTAAGTCAAGGTTGACCGAACGGTTCGGTCAACGAGTAGTGAAGCTCAATGCGGCGCGGACACCTTCCGCAAGGGCAGTGCAGACAATGACCACCGAGACGGCAATCGCCGAAGCCCCGCCGGAGACCGAAAGCGCCAAACGGCGGCAGATCATGGCGGGAGCCCAGGCAGTGTTCCTGGCGCAAGGCTTCGACGGCGCCAGCATGGGCGAGATTGCCCGCAAGGCCGGCGTGTCCAAAGGCACGCTCTACGTCTACTTCGACAGCAAGGAGCACCTGTTCGAGGCGATCTTCGAGGAGGCCTGCATGGAGCAGGCCGAGCAGGCGATGACGCTCGACTCGCACGACCACGACGTCGAGGCCGTCCTGACCCGGTTCGGGTCGGATTTCGTGCGCTTCCTGTGCCGGCCGTCGCGGCTGTCGCCGCTGCGCACCATCATCGGCATCGCCGACCGCATGCCGGAGATCGGCCGCCGGTTCTATCAGTTCGGCCCGGCCCGAGGGACCGCGCTGGTCAAGCGGTATCTCGACGACCAGGTTGCCGCCGGGATCCTGCAGGTCGCGGATTCGGAGGTGGCGGCGGCGCAGTTTCTCGAGGCCTGTCAGGCGCTGACGTTCAAGCCGATGCTGTTCAACCTCACCGAGGCGCCGAGCGAGGAGCGCATCGCCCATGTGGTCGGGATCGCGGTGCGGACCGTGCTGGCGGCCTACCGCATCTAAGTCATTGCTTGCCGGCGGCCGCCTATTTCATCGACGCCCGCACCTGCTCGAGCATCGCCTCGACCGCCGCCTTGGCAGCCGCGAGGCTGTGCGGATCACGCGACCGCACCACGATGTTGGTGTTGGGGCCGCGCTCGGGATCGAAGAACGGATAGGAGCCGATCGCGGTCTGCGGATGGGCCTTGGCGACCTCGCCGAGCGGCCCGCCGATGTCGCCCTCGCGGGCGTCGGCGCGCACCGACTCCGACAGCATCTTCGTGCCGGTCCGCAGGGTCGCGGCGGCGGCATCGAGCATGGTCTGCATGATCGCCGGCACGCCGGCCATGACGAAGACGTTGCCGATGCGAAAGCCCGGCGCCGTCGACACCTTGTTGGGGATGAGCTCGGCCCCGTCGGGGATCCGCGCCATGCGCATGCGCGCCTCGTTGAGGTAGGCGTCGCCGAAGCGGTCGCGCAGCAACGCCACCGCCCGTGGGTCGTGGTCGATCCCGACCCCGAACGCCCTGGCCACCGAATCCGCCGTGATGTCGTCGTGGGTCGGGCCGATGCCACCGGTGGTGAACACGTAGGCATAGCGGTGGC
>JBEKZK010000077.1:0-19093 GCA_049509935.1 Xanthobacteraceae bacterium
ATCAAGCGTCGACCAACCGCCCGACCAAACATGATGCACGCAATCGTACGTGTATTTCAAACATTGCTACTCCAGACATGCGGCAAGGCTTTTTCCGCACCAAATGCGAGGAGTTAAACGACTTTAACGATCGGACTCACTTTGCCTTAAGCGGCGACCCGATATGTAGAAGTACTTAGAAAGCTCGCAGCGGGTCAACCAGATACAAAGTGAGGAGGCAACCTATGACGTCCACTATTATCGGGCGGATCAACCGTCTGGCGGCGAGAATCCGGTCCTTTGGCACGGCAACCGACGGCAATGTCGCGATCATATTCGCCATCGCCCTGCTGCCGGTGGTCGGCGCGCTCGGCATCGGCATCGACTATGCGAGAGGCAATCGAGTGCGGAGCGAGCTGCAGACCGCGCTCGACGCCGCGGTCCTCGCCGCGGCGAAACAGCCTGCGGGGCAGCAGGCCACGACGGCCGACAACGTGTTCTCGGCGAACTTCACCGATCAATCCATCACCCCCACACCATCCCCCACGTTCGTGGTCAACGCCGACGGCAGCGTCACGGGAACGGCGCGCACCACTGTGCCGACATCGTTCCTGCAAATCCTCCAGCTCCCGCCGATCCTCCCGGGCCCGCAGAAGATGCAGGTCTCCGCCAGTGCGACGGCGGTGTCGGCTCCCGCGGGCACACCGGCCAATGTCTGCATCCTGCTGGTCGATCCGTCCGCGGCGCAGTCCCTGACGGTGAATGCCAACGCAAAGATCAATGCGCCGACCTGCGAGATCGACGTGGTCTCGACCGCCAGCCCGGCGGCGGCCTTCAACTCCCCGAATACCCTCAGCGTCGCGAACATCTGCGTCAAGGGATCAACCGACATCCTCAACGGCAGCAGCAGACCCCCGGTCCAGCTCAAGTGCCCGACGATCACCGATCCGTTCGCCGGCAAGCTTCCCACCGTGTCGGTTGGCGGCTGCACCTTCAACAATAAGACTTACAGTTCCAGCACGGTGACCGTGAATCCCGGGGTGTATTGCGGCTATACCAATTTCAACGGGTCACCGACCATCACCTTCAATCCCGGTCTCTACATCATCAAAGGCGGCTCCATGAACATCAACGCCGGCTCGAAGATCACCGGCACCGGCGTGACGTTCTACCTGGTCGACGAGACTGCCTCCATCCAGTTCAACGGCGGCATCACGGCGACGCTCTCGGCGCCCACCTCCGGCACCTATGCGGGGCTGCTGATCTTCGAGCCAAGCGGGCTGCCGCTGTCGAAATTCGTCTTCGACGACACCGTTGGCGAGAACCTGCAGGGCCTGCTCTACATGCCGAGTCGCAATGTGACGTTCAACGCGGTATCGAACGTGACGGCCGAGAACATCACGATGGTGTTCGACACCCTGATCGTGAATGCGGCGAGCTGGGGGTTCCAGACAGGCTCGCTCGGAATGACCAATCCGAACAGCGGACCGCAAACGTTGAAGCTGACGAACTGAGCGGCCGCCGCGGCTCACCCCCGCGGCGTGATCGGTGCCCGCACCTGCAGCGCCAGCACCTCCTCGATCAGCCTGCCGCCGGCGAGAACCTGCGCCTCGCCGCGCGGCGGGCCCACCACCTGCAGGCCGACCGGCAGGTGCCCGGCAGTGAAGCCGCACGGCAGCGACAGCGCCGGGCAGCACGCGAGGGTGATCGCATAGGCGATCGCCAGCCACTCGACGTAGTTGCCGAAGGTGGTTCCGGCGCACGCCGCGAGGTAGCGCTGCTCGACCGGGAAGGCCGCCACGATGGTCGCCGGCGTGAGCAGCAGATCATAGGTCGCGAAGAACGTGCACGCGCGCTCCATCAGCGTCAGTCGCTGCGCCTCGGCGCGCTCGATGTCGTCGACCGTGAGCTTCAGTCCCTGCTCGATGTTCCACACCACCTCGGGCTTGAGCAGGTCGCGGTGCCGGCGCAGCAGCTTCGCCTTGCTCAGTGCGAAATCGAGCGCGCGGAGCACCTGGAAGCAGTCGTGGGCCTCGGACAGGTCCGGGTGGGCCTCCTCGACGATCACGCCGGCGTCCTCGAGCCGCAGCGCCGCGGCCCGCGTCACCGCGGCGACCTCGGGGTCGACCGGCGTGATGCCCAGCGTCGCCGAATAGGCGACGCGCCGCGGCCGCCAGCCGGAGCGGGCGGCGGCGCGGAAGGAGCCGACCGCGGGCAGCGACAGCGGATCGGCGGCGGTCTCGCCGGTCATGGCGTCGAGCAGCAGTGCAAGGTCCTCGACGTTGCGTGCCATCGGCCCTTGCACGCCGAGCGTCTGGTCGACCTTGAACCTCGGCGTCGAGGCCACCCGTCCGATGCTCGGCCGCAGCCCGACCACACCGCAGAAGCTCGCCGGATTGCGCAGCGACCCGCCCATGTCGCTGCCGTGCGCCAACCAGGCCATGCCGGAGGCGAGCGCCGCGGCCGCGCCGCCGGACGAGCCGGCGGCGGAGAGCGCGAGGTTCCACGGGTTGCGGGTGGCCCCGAACACCTCGTTGAAGGTATTGGCGCCGGCGCCGAATTCCGGCGTGTTCGACTTCGCATAGACGATCGCGCCCGCGGATTCGAGGCGCTCGACCAGCAGATCGGAGGTCTGCGGCACGTGATCGGCGAAGATCGGCGAGCCTTGCGTCGAGCGAACGCCGGCGACGTCGGTCAGGTCCTTGATCGGCACCGGAAGTCCGGCGAGAACGCCACGCTCCTCGATCTTGCGCTGCATCAGCCGGTCGGCGTGCGCCCGCGCCCGGTCGAAGCACAGGGTCGGCAGGGCGTTGACCTTCGTGTCGACCTCCGCGATACGCGCCTCGAGGGCGTCGAGGAGGTGGTGCGGCGTCACCTCGCCGCGCCGCAGCAGATCCAGCAGGCTGCATGCGTCGGTGGCAATCAGATCCGAAAAGCAAGGCATACGTCCTCCCGAGAATCTGCTCTATAGTGGGTGCGTCGGCGGCCCGACCGCGGCACAAACCCAAACACACGAAAGTTCCGAGACAATGCCCCTGAGCAATCTTGCCGTCCGCGACATCGAGACCGTGCTGCACCCCTACACCAACCTGTCGACCCTGCGCGAGACCGGCTCGCTCGTGATCGAGCGCGGCCAGGGTATCTACGTATACGACAGCGACGGCAAGGCCTATATCGAGGGCATGGCCGGCCTGTGGTGCACGGCGCTCGGCTACGGCAACGAGGAGCTGGTGGAGGCCGCGGCCAAGCAGATGCGCAAGCTGTCGTTCAGCCATCTGTTCGGCGCCAAGAGCCACGACCCCGCGATCGAGCTCGCCGAGACCTTGAAGGAGATCGCGCCGGTGCCGATCTCCAAGGTGTTCTTCTGCTCATCGGGATCGGAGGCGAACGACACCCAGGTGAAGCTGGTGTGGTACATGAACAATGCACTCGGCCGGCCGAAGAAGAAGAAGATCATCAGCCGGATCAAGGGTTATCACGGCGTCACCGTGGCGTCGGCGTCGCTCACCGGGCTGCCCAACAACCACCTCGATTTCGATTTGCCGATCGCCGGCATCCTGCACACCGGCTGCCCGCACCACTACCGCTTCGCGCACGCCGGCGAGAGCGAGGAGGACTTCGCCACGCGACTCGCCGCCGAGCTCGAGGCGATGATCGAGGCGGAGGGCCCGGACACGGTCGCGGCCTTCATCGCCGAGCCGGTGATGGGCGCCGGCGGCGTTATCGTGCCGCCGGAGACCTATTTCGAGAAGATCACGGAGGTCTGCCTCCGGCACGACGTCCACATGATCGCCGACGAGGTCATCTGCGGGTTCGGCCGGCTCGGCGCCTGGTTCGGGTCGCAGGTGCTGGGCTTCCGACCGGACAGCATCTCGATCGCCAAGGCACTGTCCTCGGCCTATGTGCCGATCGCCGCCGTGATGATCAACGACACGATGTACCAGGCATTGGTGACCGAGAGCGAGAAGATCGGCACCTTCGGTCACGGTTTCACCTATTCGGGCCATCCGGTCGCCGCGGCGGTCGCCCTGAAGACGCTGGAGATCTACCGCCGCGACCGCATCATCGAGGCCGCCGCCGCCAAGGCCCCGCAGTTCCAGGCGCGGCTGCATGCGCTCGCCGATCATCCGCTGGTCGGGGAGGCGCGCGGTCTGGGGCTGATCGGTGGCATCGAGCTCGTCGCCGACAAGCGCACCAAGCAGTCATTCGATCCAAAGAAGGCCGTCGCCGCCCGTTGCGTTCGGTTTGCCGAGCAGAACGGCCTCATCGTGCGCTTCATCGGCGGAGACATTATCTCGATCTGCCCGCCCCTGATCATCTCGGCGAGCGAGATCGACGACCTGTTCGACCGTCTGGGTCGCGCCCTCGACCAGACCCTCGACTGGGCGAGGCGGGAGCTGCTGCTGGTCGCGTGACGCGCGCTGCGCGACTGCCGCCGGACGGGAGTGCCAACGGCCTGCGCCGGAGGCTGGCATTAACCACCCGGGTCACGCGTTGCCCCGGGGGGCCTAAATTCGCCGTAAACAATGTGTGGCTAGATCGCAGTGTGGCGCGGCCATTCGGCGGCGAATTGGAGGCCCTCCCGTGATCAGCCGGCGAAGCATCCTTCTCGGCCTGGGGCTCACCGGGCTTGCGGGCGCGTCGACCGCGACCTACGCGGCGGAGGTCGAGCCCTTCGGCCTTGTCGTCACGCGCTACCGCCTGCGGCCGCCCGGTTGGCCGGCCGGACTGCGGCTGTCGATCGCGGTGATCGCGGATTTGCACGCCGGTGGCCCCAACATGGGGCACGCCCGCGTGCGCCATGTTGTGGACGCCGCGAATGCGCTCTCGCCCGACCTGACGCTGCTGCTCGGCGACTACGTCGCGGATCACAGGTTCGTCACCGAGCGGGTTGCCAACGAGGTCTGGGCCGCGGAGCTGGCCCGCCTCACGGCGCCCCACGGCGTGTGGGCGATCCTTGGCAATCACGACTGGTGGCATGACCCCGTGGGTATCCGTGGCGCGCTCGAAGCGGTGCACATCCCGGTGCTGGAGAATGACGCGGTGCACCTAGGCCCCGAGGCCGGCAGGTTCTGGCTGGCCGGAATCGGCGATCAACTCGCCTATCGGATCGGGCGCCGGCGCTTTCGCGGTGTCGACGACCTTCCGGCGACGCTGCGCCGGGTTCGCGGCGACGATCCGCTGATCCTGATGGTGCACGAGCCGGACATCTTTCCGAAAATTCCCGCCCGCGTCGCCCTGACGGTCGCCGGTCACACCCATGGCGGACAGATCCGGCTGCCGATCGTGTGGCCCCATTTCGTGCCATCGAAATTCGGCGCGCGCTACGCCTATGGCCAGGTGATCGAGGGCGGCCGGCACCTCATCGTCTCGGGAGGGCTCGGCACGAGCATCATTCCGGCTCGGCTCGGGGTTCCGCCGGAGATCGTCATGATCGAGCTTGGCGCCGATCATGCCGGGCTGGCATGATCGGCGGCATCGATCGGCTGCTGCGATCCGCTACTGCGTCATGCCACCCGAGAAGGCGACCCGCGGATTGAGCGGCGAATCGCCGTGACCGGGGGCGAGAACGACCACCGGGGCGCCGACCTTGATTCGATTGTACAGGTCGATCACGTCCTCGTTGGTCATGCGGATGCAGCCCGAAGAGATCGCCTGGCCGATGTATTCCGGCTGATTGGTGCCGTGGATGCGGTACAGGGTGTCTCGGCTGCCCTCGAACAGGTACATCGCTCGTGCGCCCATCGGGTTGTGCGCCCCGCCGGCCACGAAGTTTGGCAAGTTCCCCAGCCGCTCCTTCTCGCCCGAGGTCGGCACCCAGGCGGGCCACTCTTCCTTGCGGCCGACCTTGGCGATTCCCGACCAAGCCTGGGCCTCTTCGCCGACGGTCACGCCGTAGCGGATCGCCTTGTTGTCGGCCATGACGTAATACAGGTAGCGCGCGTCGGAATCGATGACCACGGTTCCGGGCGCTTCCTTGCGATGATACTCGACGATATGTCGGCGAAATTGCTCGGGTATGGTGGCCTGGGCGTAAGGCGCATTGGCCAGAAGCTGCTTGTCGCGCGGCTTCAGGTTGGCCTCCGGCGGCGCTTGGAGCGTCTCCGCCATGCAGCCGCCGAGCAGAAGCCCGGCAACACCCAATGTCAAAAGTCCTGCTGCACGCGTCGCCATGGCGCTCTCTTTGCTGGTCCGAACCGCTTCGGATCGAAGTGTTACCCGAAGCAGAGTGAATTTTCCATACATTGCGTCGTCAGCCGTGCATCGTCGGCCAAACCTGTTGCAGGAATGTCGCACATGTCCGTCCCACCGACCAATCCGCCGCCGGAGAATGGGTTGGCTCTCCCCCCAGCGTGCCAGCAAAACCGTAAATAACGGTTTACCTGGGGCGGAGTTGTGCCACGCCCGCGGCAAACCGCGCTCTGATTCGCGGCGCTCCGACTAAGGATAGAGACGCGTCCTGGTCCAGGGTTCGCCCGCTGTGCCGCGCCGGAAGATGACTCGGTCGTGCAACCGGAACGGCCGGTCATGCCAAAATTCGATCGACAGCGGCAGCAACCGGTAGCCGCCCCAGTACGGCGGTCGCGGCACCGATCCGACAGCGTATTTCGCCGCGTACAGCGCTACCGCCTTCTCGAATGCGAGCCGGCCTTCCAGCGGCGACGACTGCCGGCTCGCCCACGCTCCGATCTGGGCGAGCCGCGGCCGGGTGGCGAAATAGGCATCGGCCTCCCCGTCGTCGACGCGCCGGACCGGGCCGCGCAGCCGCACCTGGCGGGTCAACGATTTCCAATGAAACACCAGCGCCGCCAGCGGCCGCGCCGCGAGCTCGCGGGCCTTCTGGCTTTCGGTGTTGGTGTAGAACACGAAGCCGTCGGCATCGAAGCCCTTGAGCAGCACCATCCGCACATCGGGTAGCCCGTCGGCATCGACTGTGGCGAGCGCCATCGCGTTGGCATCGGCCGGCTCGCTCGCGCCGGCCTCCTTCAACCATGCGGAAAACAGCGTAAGGGGCTCGTCCGCCTCGGTGAAATCACCGCTCGTTAACCAGGTCGGGTGTTCTATCTGTCCGGTGTGTGACATGTCGCAAACAGCTCGATCTGCCGGATCTGCGCTACAGCGCTTCCCGGTCGACTTTATATTGGCGCATGTCCTTATATTGGCGCACGTCCTTGATCGGCGAACCGGGTCCACTTCGCCGGGACATGCGCTGGCGCCAGCGTTCCGGCGACGCTGTTATAGGCGATGGCGCCGAGCGCGCCTATGGCGCGTTGACGCAATGCGCCTGACGTCGCTCGCCGGCGCCATGCTTATCGGCCTGAGCACCGGCGGATGCAGCTACAAGCTCGGCTCCCCGTTCGGCGACCGGGATGACGAGAAGCCCGAATACACCCATTCGTCCCAGCCACGCCCGAGTGCCTTGCCGGCCGCGCAGGTCCCAGGTGCGGCCGACGCCGATCTCGGGATGGCTAAAGCGGCCGCCGCCGAGGCGCTCAGCCGCGGCGGCAAGGACGTCAGCGTGCCATGGGAGAACCCGGGAACCGGCGCGCGTGGAACCGTGACGCCGATCGCGCTCTCGTATACGCGCGATGGTTTCGTCTGCCATGACTTCCTGGCGAGCGTCGTGCACGGCAGCGACGAATCCTGGCTGCAGGGCGAAGCATGCCGCCTGCACCGCGGCCGCTGGGAGGTCACCACACTGAAGCCGCTCAAGCGCTGACGCATGGTCCGGCGAAGTGGTTACCGGTTCGCCGACGAGACCATGCGCCACTCGAAATCAGTGGTCCGGCGAAGTGGTGGCCGGTTCGCCGACAAGACCATGTGCCACTCGAGACCAAAGGTCCGGCGCGGGACGTTGCAGTTCGCCGCCGATGTCACCACATTGCGGCAGGGTGGCCGGGCGAGATTCGGCCTTTCATCATTTTCCACTTCCGGCCGGAGTCGACAGGATGCGCGACCCCTATGACGTGCTCGGGGTGCAGAAGCAGGCGAGCGCGGACGAGATCAAGAAGGCCTACCGTCGGCTCGCCAAGAAGCTGCACCCCGACGCCAACAAGAAGGATCCGAAGGCTGCGCAGCGCTTCGCCGAGCTCAACGGCGCCTACGAGGTCATCGGCGACGACGAGAAGCGCAAGGCGTTCGACCGCGGCGAGATCGACGCCGAGAGGGGGCCGGACGCGGCTTCGGCGGGCGTGAGGGTTTCGAGACCTTCAACTGGGGTCCGGAGGGGATCCGGCGCGCTGGAAGCCGCGGCGGCTTCAAGATCGAGGACATCCTGGGCGACATGTTCGGCGGCGTGGCCGGCGGCGCCGGTCCACGCGCGGGGGCCGGCCACCGCTTCGAGGCCGACGACCTCGGCCGCGGCCAGGACGTCTCGGCCGCGCTGACCATCAGCCTGGAGGAGGCCGCCAAGGGCGTGGGCCGCCGCCTGCGGCTCGCGACCGGCAGGGACGTCGACGTGAAAATCCCGGCGGGTTTGACCGACGGCCAGCAGATCCGGCTCAAGGGCCAGGGGCTGCCCGGTCCCGGCGGCGTCTCCGGAGACGTGCTGATCACGGTGAGCATCGCGCCGCATCCGGTATTCCGACTCGACGGTAGCAATCTCAGTCTGGACGTGCCGATCACGCTCTACGAGGCGGTCCTCGGCGGCAAGGTCCGCGTGCCGACCCTGCATGGCGCCGTCGAGCTCGCGATCCCGCCCGGGACCAGCTCCGGGCGCACCTTCCGCCTCAAGGGCAAGGGCATGCCGCAAAAGCACGGCCACGGCGACCTGCTTGCCACGACCCGGATCGTGCTGCCCGAGCGCCCGGACTCCGAGCTCGACGAGCTGATGCGCCGCTGGCGCGACGGCAGACCTTATGACGTACGGGAGCCGTGAGCGTCGGAGTAGGGACGGCCTATGTGCGTCGCAGCATGATCCGATCCGTCGCCTTCATGCTCGCCCGCGGGGCGATCCTCGCGCTGGCCTCCGGCGGCCCCTGTGGTGCCGCCGACGAGGGTCCGGCCTACGGCGCGCAGCTCGAGGGATTCTCGTATCCGTGGCCAGTCTCGCAGTACCGGTTCCCGTCGCAGGGCGAAGCGTTGGACATGGCGTACATGGATGTGAAGCCGCCGGTGCCGAACGGTCGAGTGGTTGTACTCCTGCACGGCAAGAACTTCTGCGCCGCCACCTGGCAGGCCAGCATCGGGGTGCTGAGCGAGGCGGGCTACCGCGTAATCGCGCCCGACCAGATCGGGTTCTGCAAGTCGAGCAAGCCCGCGCACTACCAGTACAGCTTCCAGCAGCTCGCGGGAAACACCCACGCGCTTCTGGCGTCCCTCGGCGTCGGCCGCGCGACGATCGTCGGGCATTCGACCGGCGGGATGCTCGGGGTCCGCTATGCGCTGATGTACCCCGGCGATGTCGACCAGCTGGTGCTGGTGGACCCGATCGGGCTGGAGGACTGGAAAGCCAAGGGCGTGCCGTGGCGCGACGTGGACGCCTTGTATCGGCAGGACCTGCAGACGACCGCCGATCGCATCCGCGAGTACGAGCGCACCACATACTATGCCGGGTCGTGGCGGCCGGAGTACGAGCCGTGGGTCCAGATGCTGGCGGGACTCTATCGCGGGCCGGGCCGGGATCTGGTCGCCTGGAACTCGGCGCTGCTCTACGACATGATCTTCACCCAGCCGGTGGTCTACGAGCTCGGCGATCTCGAGGTGCCGGTCGTGTTGCTGATCGGCGACAAGGACACGACCGCGATCGGCAAGGACCGGGCATCCCCTGAGGTTCGCGCAATGCTCGGCGACTATCCCAAGCTCGGCAAGGCGGCCGCCGCGAGCATTCCGCATGCCCGCCTGATCGAATTTCCCGATCTCGGCCATGCGCCCCAGATCCAGGCACCCGAGGTCTTCCACAAGGCGTTGCTCGACGGTTTGTCCGGCCGGTAGCAGCGTCTCAGTCCGGCGCGCCGGCCGCGCCGCCGTGACCCGCCGGCCGCAATCGGGTTTCGTTTTCGGCCGCGGCGCCGAACGGGCGGTTCATCCGGACGATGACGAGATTGAGGACAGCCGCGAACGCCACCCACAGCAGGTACGGCAGGAGCAGCAACGGCGCCAGCGACGAAAACGGCGCCACGCCGACCATCAGCGCGACGATCGACAGCCACAGGAACGGCACCTCGATCAAGGCCCAGTCGGGGCGGCGGAGATTGAAGAACAGCGGGCTCCACAGCATGTGCAGCACGATGTTGACGGCAAACAGGACAACCACCCGGAGCCGTCCGTCCGCATCGGGCGCCTGCATCCACGCCAGTACGCCAGCCCCCGCGGCGAGACCGAGAATGACCGTCCAGGCAGGTCCAAAGATCCAATCGGGCGGGTTCCATGCCGGCTTGCGCAGATTGCGGTACCAGGGCCCGATGGTGGTCATCACCGCGCCGACCCCGAGGACGAGGACCGTGATCATGGCTGCGACGATGATGGGAACCGTCATGTCTCGTCCCGAAGTGGGTGCCGGCCGAGGTGCACATCACGCATCGCCCGAATGATCGTTTACATATGGGAGGACGATGCGGCGCGCAATTGCGGCGACGTGCGCCGGCATGACGCGCAGGGAATCCGGATCGATCACGCCGCGAGGCCGTTGTAACGATCTGACGACAGGCTTTGATGACCGAAGACCTGACGGTCCTCGGCAGCCGGACGAGGCGCCATCGACATCACGTTCTGTTCAATGCTCGCCGCGCCATCTGCCACAAGCCGCGGTTCCGCCACATCCGAACCCAGGCCGGCGGGGCGGACGTTCGAGCCGATGCCGCGGAATATCTGAGCTGCAGCGTCAGAGGTGTCAGGTCACGGCCCGCCCAATGCCGCGATGCTCGTCGATCTGGTCCAGAAGTGGACCAGAATTTTCACCGGATCGCCACTTGTTGCGACCGATTGTCGCCCCACTTGCCGGCAACTTTGCGCGCCGAGCGACGGACCAAGGCCCGTCGCCAACGGGTTACTCTCACTCTTCCGACGCCGACGTCTCTTCGGATTTGCTCGCACTGGATTCTCACGGGGGTGGGGGGCCAGGGAGCGACGACATGATGTTGCGTGCCTTCTTGCCGACGCCGATCTCCTCGGCGCGGAGCGGTGAACTATTGCTGCTGATCGGCCTGTTGCTGGTGCTGGTGCTGGCGCCGCGTCCGGCCGAGGCGGTGCCGAGCTTCGCCCGCCAGACAGGGCTCGGCTGCGGTGCGTGCCATACCGCGTTTCCGCAACTGACGCCGTTCGGCCGGCGGTTCAAGCTCAACGGCTATACATTGCTGGGACCCGACACCAAGCCGCTGGGCCAGCCCGGATGGGTACCGCCGCTGTCGGGCATGACCATCTTCGGGTTCACCCATACGGCGACGCCGATGGACAATGCGGGAACGCCACTGCAGCCGAACAATAATGTGGAGCTGCAGCAGGCGAGCGTGTTCTTCGCCGGGGCGCTCACCGAGCATGTCGGCGTGTTCGCCCAGGGAACATATGCCGGGCCGCAGTTCGGGGCTCCCAGCCAGGTCACGTGGGACAATCTCGACGTACGTTACGCGGATAGGACGAACGTCAACGGGATGCCCGTCGTCTACGGCATAACCGTGAACAACAGCCCGACGGTCCAGGACGCCTGGAACACGACTCCCGCATGGGGCTACCCGTTCGTCGCCTCCAATTTGTCGAACACGCCCGGCGCCCATACTCTCATCGACAATGGGTTCGCCGCCCACGTGCTCGGCGCCACCGGATATGTCTTCATCAACGACATGCTTCTCATCGAGGGAGGCGGGTACGAGACTCTGCCGGCGAACACTCAGAGCGCCCTGGGTGTGATGGCGGCTGGCGGCCCGGCAACGAACGGCGTGATCCCGTACTTCCGGGTCGCCTTCGAGCCGCACTGGGGCGATCACTATCTGGAAGTCGGGGCGTTCGGCCTGTCGGCGAACGTGACGCCGGCCAACGCGATGCCGGGCAGCGGGCTCAATCAGTACCGCGACGTCGGCTTCGACTCGCAGTACCAGTACCTTGGCGCCGGCTACGGGATCACCGTGCGCGCCACCTATCTGCACGAGGACCAGATACTCACTTCCAGCTTCGCCAACGGGTTCTCCGCCAACCCGACGGATACGCTCAATACCTTCAGGGCCCAGGCCGAGCTGATGCTGGGTGACGGACCCAAGGTCCTGCTGACTGCCGGGTATTTCAATACCTGGGGAAGCTCCGACAGCATGCTCTACGCGTGTAATCGGACATTCAGCCCCAACAGCGACGGATATGTCGCGGAGATCGCCTACGTGCCGTTCGGCAAGACCATTCCGGCACCGGCGGTCTGGCCGTGGGTCAACGCCAAGATCGGCCTCCAGTATGTCTGGTACGACAAGTTCAACGGAGCGAGCGTCAACTTCGACAACATGGGCACGAATGCTCGCGACGAAAATACGCTCTACGGCTACGTGTGGGTGGCGTTCTGACCGAGAGGATCGGGCCGCACGCCCGAAAGCCCGGCCGATTGCGGTGCCATCGATCCGGTGATGAGCGATCATCCAGGGACGCGGCGGCGGCCGCCGTCATGGCCGCCAAATGGCCGCTGCTGGCAGGTTCGGGGTGACGGTTTGCTGTCATTTGGCTGTCACCCCGTCACCCCCGAAGCTTGTAGGCGCGCAAGCGCTATGCCATAGGAGGCCTGCCGCAGGCAGATTGTCCGACCGTCACACGCATGGGCGGCGCGGCAGCGGAAGTTAAATCTGCAATTGAAAATTCGGTTTGCCGTGGCTGGTTCACGGGTCAGGTCGATCCGACCTTGGAACCGGGGGACCGGCGAGGAGCATCATGGCTGAAGCCGGCGGTCTCTTGCACGGCAAGCGCGGTCTCGTCATGGGGGTCGCCAACAACCGATCGATCGCCTGGGGCATCGCCAAGACGGCGCGGGCTCACGGAGCGGAGATCGCGCTCACCTACCAGGGCGAAGCCTTCAAGAAGCGGGTGGAACCGCTCGCCGCCGAGATCGGCGGGCTGGTCGTCGGCCATTGCGACGTCAGCGACGGGCCGACCATCGATGCCGCGTTCGCGGCCGTGCAGGCCGCCTGGGGCTCGCTTGATTTCCTGGTCCACGCCATCGCGTTCTCCGACAAGGACCAGCTCGACGGCCGCTATATCGAGACCACTTCCGATAATTTCGCCAAGACCCTGCAGATCAGCTGCTACTCGTTCACGGCGCTCGCCCAGCGCGCCGAGAAGCTGATGACCAACGGCGGCTCGATGCTCACGCTGACCTACTACGGCGCCGAGAAGTGGATGCCGCATTATAATGTGATGGGCGTCGCCAAGGCGGCGCTGGAAGCCTCGGTGCGCTATCTCGCGGCCGATCTCGGGGTGAAGAATATCCGGGTGAACGCGATCTCGGCCGGCCCGATCAAGACGCTGGCGGCCTCCGGGATCGGCGACTTCCGCTACATCCTCAAATGGAACGAGTACAATGCGCCGCTGCGCCGCAGCGTCACCACCGACGAGGTCGGCGACGCCGCGGTCTATCTGCTCTCCGATCTGTCGCGCGGGGTGACCGGCGAGATCCATCATGTCGACGCCGGCTACAACATCGTCGGCATGAAGAACCCGGACGCCCCGGATCTCACCGTCGTCAAGGAGTAGCGAAAGGCTGCCCCGGACCCGATCGGGGCTCGCCGACGAGACGTGCGCGCCGAGGACATGCTGTATTTCATCCGTCACGGCGAGACCGACTGGAACGTCGCAGGCCGGCTGCAGGGGCGGACCGACACGCCGCTCAACGCCACTGGCCGCCGCCAGGGGATCGCCTGCGGACAGATCCTCCGCGGCCTGATCGCGGGCGACGGCAAGCCGCTCTCGCAATACAGCCTGGTGGCGAGCCCCCTGTCCCGGGCGCGCGAGACCATGGAGCTGGCGCTGGGATCGCTGGCAGCGGCCGGCGACGAGGTCGACGCCGGCCTTCCGCCGGACCGGCGAACCGCCGAGAGACCCGGTCGGCCGGAGCGCCGCTACCGCACCGATGCGCGGCTCGAGGAGCTGACATTCGGCGCATGGGAGGGTTTCACGCTGACCGAGATCGCGGCGCGACAGCCCGACATGCTGGCGGCGCGCGAACGCGACAAATGGCGCTTCGTCCCGCCGGGCGGTGAAAGCTACGAGCAGCTGTGCGAGCGCGTGCGCAACTGGTATCGGGCGCTCGACCGCGACACCATCGCGGTCGCGCACGGCGGGACATTTCGGGTCCTGCTGGTGATCACCGGCCTGGCCACGCCGCAGACCGCACCCTCCGAGTGGGTCACGCAGGGCGCGGTCTATCGCTTCGCAGGCGGCAGCGTGGCCTGCTACGAGTAGCGTGGCACCCCCCGGAGCAGCCCGGGGAGCCGGAAGACGGCCCGGCTTGCCGGCCGGCGCATTGGCCGGTAGACCGTGGTCCGCATCTTTCGAGCTTCCATGTCGTTCAACACGTTCGGCCATCTGTTCCGGGTCACGACCTTCGGCGAGAGCCACGGGCCGGCGATCGGCTGCGTGGTGGACGGCTGCCCGCCGCGCATTCCCCTCGCCGTGTCCGACATCCAGCCGTACCTCGACAAGCGCCGGCCCGGCCAGTCGCGCTTCACCACCCAGCGGCGCGAGACCGACGAGGTGAAGATCCTGTCCGGCGTCTTCGTCGACGAGGCGAGCGGGCGCGAGGTGACGACCGGCACGCCGATCGCACTGCTGATCGAGAATGTCGACCAGCGCTCCAAGGACTATGCGGACATCAGGAACCTGTATCGGCCGGGCCACGCCGACCTCACCTACGACATCAAGTACGGTCTGCGCGATCATCGCGGCGGCGGCCGCTCCTCGGCGCGGGAGACCGCGTGCCGGGTCGCCGCCGGAGCGGTCGCACGGAAGGTCGTGCCCGGCCTGACGGTACGCGGTGCGCTCGTCCAGATCGGCCCGCACAAGGTCGACCGCGCACGCTGGGACTGGGCCGAGGTCGAGCGCAATCCGCTGTTCTGGCCCGATCCCGCCGCGGTCGAGGCTCTCGAAACCTATCTCGACGGCGTGCGCAAGGCGGGCTCCTCGGTCGGCGCGGTGATCGAGGTCGTCGTCGACAACGTTCCGGCCGGCCTCGGCGCGCCGATCTACGGCAAGCTCGACGCCGACCTGGCGGGCGGCCTGATGAGCATCAACGCCGTGAAGGGCGTCGAGATCGGCGACGGCTTTGCGACGGCGGAGCTCTCCGGCGAGCACAACGCCGACGAGATCCGCATGGGCAACGACGGCCGCCCACGCTTTCTCTCCAATCACGCCGGCGGCATCCTCGGCGGCATTTCGACCGGCCAGCCGATCGTGGCGCGGTTCGCCGTCAAACCGACCTCCTCGATCCTCACCCCCCGCCGCACGGTAGACCGCTACGGCGGCGAGGCCGAGATCGTCACCAAGGGCCGTCACGATCCGTGCGTCGGGATCAGGGCGGTGCCGATCGGGGAGGCCATGGCGGCGTGCGTCGTGGCCGACCATTATCTGCGTCACCGCGGCCAGGTGGGCGCGGCGCCGGCGTGGCCGTTCGCTCTGCCCGGAGAATCCGCTTGAACCAGATCCAACAGCGCGTCGATGCCGTGATCGAAGCCTTCGCCCGCGGCGAGCTCGTCGTGGTCACCGACGACGACGACCGGGAGAACGAGGGCGATCTGGTCATGGCGGCCGTGCATGCGACGCCGGAAAAGATGGCCTTCATCGTCCGCCATACCGCCGGCATCGTCTGCGCGCCGCTGACCGCGGAGACGGCGCGGCGGCTGCACCTTGCCCCCATGGTGGCCGACAACGACGCCCCGCACGGCACCGCGTTCACGGTTTCGGTCGACTACCGCTACGGCACCTCGACCGGCATCTCGGCCGACGATCGCACCGCGACGGTGCGCAATCTGGCCAACGGCAATGCCGGCGCCGCCGACTTCGTCCGCCCCGGCCACGTGTTCCCGCTGATCGCCAAGGAGGGCGGCGTGCTGATGCGCTCGGGGCACACCGAAGCCGCGGTCGATCTGTGCCGTCTCGCCGGTCTGGAGACCGTGGGCGTGATCTGCGAGCTCGTCAACGACGAGGGCACGGTCATGCGCGGCCCCGAGGTCGCCAGCTTCGCCGAGCGCCACGGGCTCCAGCGCATCTCGGTCGCCGACCTGATCGCCTACCGCCAGGTGCGCGAAAAGCTGGTGGAGCGGGTGGGCGAGTTCCCGGTCTCGTCGGAGATCGGGACGCTGCACGGCTACGCGTACCTGACGCCGTTCGACAAGGTTCACCACATGGCCTTCGTGTACGGCCGCATCGGTGACGGCCGCGGCGTGCTGGCGCGCCTGCACCGCGCCGACGTGATCGGCGACGTATTCGGCGGCGCCAAGACGATCCATGCGGCGCTGCATCGGTTCAAGCACGAGGGCAGCGGCGTCATCATCTACCTGCGCGACGGCACCGCCGGGGTGCCCACCACCTCCATTCCGCAGGGCGACGGCGGCGCCGAGGCGGCGCGCACCCGGCAGTGGCGCGAGGTCGGTCTCGGCGCGCAGATCCTCAAGGATCTCGGGATCTCGTCGATCCGCCTGCTGGCCTCGACCAAATGGACCTACGTGGGGCTCGCCGGCTTCGGCATCGAGCTCCAGTCGACCGAGGCGCTCGAAGGATAGCGCCAGCCTGGATTTCCACGGGCCGATGGTCGCACCCGTACGAAGTTGGATACATCATCAATCGGCATGCCATCAGACAAGACGCCGTGCACGGCGCGCAGCAAACGACATGATCCGCTCCCATAATCCGTAGACTCCGGCGCGAAGTGCGGCGCCCGCGTGGCCGTCCGCAGTCGTGATCGCGTCCGAATCGCGGCCGCACCGAAAGAGCAGCCTCGGTGCCAGGTCATAATTTCAACTGTGAATATTTGAGCGAACGTCTGATCTACTTGGCCGGACTTCGGCGCCGCCGCGATCGACTTCATTGCGCCACGTTTCCTCGCGTCATTGTAGAAATTCGCGGGTCGTGCAGCCGAGGAAGTGCGAGGTTTGCGATGGAGCCCGAGCGCCGCGGCGGCGGATCAACTGCTCTTCATTTCCTCGATCCGCTGTCGCCATTGAGGAGGGCGCATGTACGAAGCATACCAGCTCGAGCCGACGATCGAGCCGTTACAGAAGGTGCTCGGCCATCTGGCCGACATGATCCGCCTCGACCAACAGACCGGGGAACACCGTCAGGCCGACGGCGGGCTTCAATTCGTTCTGCATCAGCATGAGCTCGATGACCTTCCCGGCATCACCCACGATGCCATCGACGAGGACGGTCCGGTCTGGCTGGCGGTAGAGCGGCCGAGCGACATCGCGCCGCCGCCGCCCGAATACGACCTCGAGAGCTGGATCGAGGTGTCGGCCGATCCGGAACAGCAACCGCTCGTTCGCGACAGCGTCGTGATCACCGTCGGCGACATCGAGAAGGATCTCATGGTCGCGGCGGAGGACGTGCGGGCGGAGGACTGCGCGCCAGCGATCGCTCCCGAGGCCGCGTCCGCCATGTGGAACGTGCGGTTGCGGCTCGACCGGCGCCCCGACCTGGCGGCCCGGATCAGCGCCTACGTGACGGGGCCGTGGACGGCGTGGGCCGAATCGGCGCGCCGGCGGCACCGAGCCACGCCGATCTATCGGCGCCTGCACGAGATGGCGGAGCTCGCCGATCTCGACGGCGCCGACCGGACGTGGGAGCTCGTCTTTGGAATCGGAGTGTCGCGTTGGCAGCATCGCGGCGGCAGCGTCGAAGTGCCGCTGCTCGAACGCCTGGTCGAGATCGAGGTCGCCGCGGGCCCCGCCGCCGAGATCAGGATCCGCCCACGCATGGTCGGCGCAATCGTCAATCTCGGAGTCTTCGAGGCTTTGTCGCCGGACGCCGCGCGCCTGGCGCGCCACGGCGCAGGCCGGATTCTCGAGGCGATCGAGCGTGGCGGCGAGGTATCGCCGTTCGTGCGCGAAAGCTTCGAGCCAATTCTTCGCGCCATCAGCTCCGAGCTCGATCCGCAGGGCATCTACCGTCCGGATCCCGGTCCGCCGCATTCGGCGTCGTCCTCGCCGGACGCCGGCGAGCAACTGGTGGTGTCGGATCGCTGGGTGATCTTTGCGCGGCCGCGCGGCAACGGTTTCGTCAGGCGCGACATCGATCGGTTGAAGCTCGCGATCGAGCAGTCGCCGAACCGCGAATGCTGCCTGTCGGCAGGTTCCGGCGTCCTGCCGTCGGATGCCGGCGGCGGCGGGATCGCCGTCGTGCCCCAAGCGCTCTCCGGCGTTCCCGGAGAGCCCGTCGATATCGCGTCTGCGGCGCGCGCCGACGGGGCGGACAACGGCGACCCGTTCTATCCGCTGCCGGCGAGCCCCGACCAGATCGACATCGTTCGGCAGCTGGCGAGGTCGGACGGCGTGGTGGTGGAGGGCGCGCGCGGCGCGGAGAGGACCGACGCGATCGTCAATGTGGTCTGCCATTACCTCGCGCTCGGCCGGCGTGTTCTCGTAGTGTCCCGCAAGGTGGCGCGGCTGGCGCTGGTGCGAGAGCGGCTGCCTCGGGCGATCCGTGACCTTACGGTCAGCCTGACGGCCACCGACAAGGAGGGGTTGAGACAAGCCGAGGGCGTGGTGGCCCGGCTGCAGTCGATCGTCGAGACACTGAACCTTCGCGATCAGGGTACGCGAATCAATCGATTGCAGCACCACATCCTCCGCACCCGACGTGAGATCTCCGGCATCGACGAGGAAGTCGCGAACATCGCCGACAGCAGCCTGCAGCGCCTGTCGGGGATTGCCGATCAGCAATTCGACCCGGTGAAGACGCTTCTCGAGGATCGGAATGCGCATTCGTGGCTCGATGACAGGCCGCGGCGACTGCTGAGCGCGACCGACCCGCTGGTCGCGGCGATGACCCTTGCGCGCGAGGCCCGCGCCAGGGTCGCCGAGGAGCTGATCCATATCGACGACGAGCTTCCGCAGATCACCGAGCTGCCCGACCCGGAAGCGCTCGTCCGTCTGCACGAGGAGCTGCGGCGGATCCGGATCGTGGCAGTCTCGCCCGCCGACAGCAGTGAGGGCGTGCG
>JBEKZK010000770.1:0-3099 GCA_049509935.1 Xanthobacteraceae bacterium
CAGCCGATTTTTCCTGGTGCCCGGGCTGATCGTGCTGGTCATCACCTTAATCGGCGCCTTCATGACTTCCATGGTGGTCGCGCGGGAGTGGGAGCGCGGGACGTTCGAGGCTCTGTTCGTTACGCCCGTGCGAACCGACGAAATCCTGCTTGGAAAGACAGTCCCCTATATTCTTCTGGGAATGGTCGGCCTGCTGTTGTGCTTGGGCGCGGCGAAGTTCCTGTTTGACGTACCGATCCGAGGCTCTGTGCCGATCCTGCTGACCTTGTCGATGCTCTATCTGTTGGTCTCGGTCGCGATGGGTCTTTTGATCTCCTCGAGCCTGAAAAGCCAGTTTCTCTCCAGCCAGGTCACTCTGGTCGTCACCTTCATGCCGGCGCTTATGCTTTCCGGCTTCATCTATGACCTGCGCAGCGTACCCCTGACGATCCAACTGATCAGCTATCTGGTGCCGGCCCGTTATTTTGTCAGTCTGTTGCAGACCCTGTTCCTGGTCGGAGACGTCTGGAGCGTGATCTGGCTGAACGCCGCCGTCCTTGCCGGCGCTGCAATCGTTCTCTTGACGTTCGCCCGCCGAGCGACGCGCAAGTCGCTGGGCTGAACGGGATGCTGGCCTCCCTTCACCGTATTTTCGCGTTGATCCGCAAGGAGATTCTGGCGGTCTTCCAGGACGCTCGCACCCGCAACATGTTGCTGCTTCAGCCGGTGCTCCAGTGCCTGTTGTTCGGCTACGCCGCTACGCTTGACGTGAACAATGTTCCCTACGCGGTGCTTGACCGCGACCTGAGTACAGCCTCCTCGGCCCTGCTGGCCAAGCTGGACGGCTCCGGCGTGTTCCATCGTATCGCCAATCTGACCCAGGCCGCCCAAATGAAGCCGCTGATCGACACTCAGGAAGTGCTTATTGCGATTCAGATCGATCCCGATTTCCAGCGTCAGCTTTCGGCCGGCCAACAGGCCGCCGTGCAGGTAATCGCCGATGGCCGCAACTCCAACACCGCCGATGCAGCGCTGGGCTATGTCGGCAGCGCGGTCGAGTCGTTCAACGCCGATTGGCGAAGCGACCACGGCCTGCCGCAACCCCCGATCCAGGTTGTTACGCGAGCCTGGTACAGTCCCAACCTTGAAACCCGCTGGAACTTGGTCCCGGCCCTGGTCGGGACCCTCACACTGATGTCAACCCTGATGCTGTCGGCCTTGTCGGTGGCGCGAGAGAGGGAAGAGGGCACCTTCGACCAGCTCCTCGTCACCCCCTTCCGTCCGGTGGAGATCATGGTCGGCAAGGCTATCCCCGCCATGATGATCGGCACGGTGCAGGCAACCAGCGCGCTTCTGGTCGCACAGCTCTGGTTCCGCATTCCTTTCGCAGGTTCTTATCCGACCCTCTATTTCGGACTGATCCTGTTCCTGCTGGCGGCGGTGGGAATCGGCCTGTTCGTCTCCTCGATCGCAGCGACCATGCAGCAGGCGATGCTCTACGCCTTCGTCACGATCATGCCGTTCACGCTGCTTTCGGGTCTCGCCACGCCCATCAGCAGCATGCCGCAAGTCTTGCAGGACTTCACCCTGATCAATCCACTCCGCTATGCGATCGACCTCGTCCATCGCGTCTATCTGCAAGGCGCGGGGATCGATCAGCTGGTTCCCGATCTCTGGCCGATGGCAATCATCGCCGCCGTGACGCTGACAGGCGCCGCGTGGATGTTCAGCAACCGGATCGAGTGAGACTTCCTGCGCGAGCGCCCCTGCGCCTCTCGTCGTCCTCGCCTCGTTGCTGGTTGTCATTCGGCGTGTGGTCCGAATGCCGATCAGCGCGACAACGCATTGAGTTACCAGTGATCAGCAGGGTGAAATTCCCGATCCGATTCACACACGAGATTAGGAATGACGTTCTTCTCCAGGAGATCAAAGACCTGCGCGTCGCGAAAGAAACCCGTGACGTTGATCAGCAAGTCGCGGGAGAGCTGGTCGCGTTCGTTAGAATCGCGAAGCAGGAAATTTGGATAATCGCCTGCGGTCTTTATCCCCGCCATCCCCATGCGCCGCTCGACGCGCCGTTCGAGCGTGCCGTGCTTATAATGAGTGAAGTCGTGAACCGTCTTCGTGCGCAGAAGATCGGTGATTTTGGGCAGCAACGCCTGCACTGAATCTTGCGAGGGCAATTTCCCCTGCGTTGACGTAAAGATCGCGCCCTTTGCGCGGCTGACGAGCGCCTCGGCGATCTTCGCCGCAGGGAGGACGAGATCCACGTCGCCTGTCGCGATGGCGCTCTGGGGCATCCCGTCGTAGTCGGCTTCGCCGACTTCCTGCGCGATGACCAGGCCGCCCTTCGCCTTGACCGCCTTGAGCCCAAGGCTGCCGTCGGCGCCGGTTCCCGAGAGCACCACGCAGACCGTGCGCGCGCCGCATTCGCGCGCCAGCGAATTCAGCAGGAAGTCGAACGGCAGGCGCGCGCCGTGACGCGCTTGCGGTCGCGAAAGCCGCAGCGCGCATTTGTCGTCCACCGAGAGATAGACGCCGGGCGGAATGACATAGACGCGCTCGCGTTCGATCGCCATTCCGTCGGTCGCTTGCAGCACGGGCATCGCCGTGTTGCCGGCGAGCAATTCGACCATCATGCTGTCGTGGCTCGGGTCGAGGTGCTGAACGAGTATGAAGGCCATGCCGTTTTCGGCGGGCAGCGCGTCGAGCACCTTCCGGCATGCCTCAAGGCCGCCGGCCGAGGCGCCAATGGCGACGATCGGGAAGTCGGCGTGGCGGCTGGCGGAAAGGGGCTTGCGAATCCAATGCGGCCGCTCCGCCTTGGTTCGACGCGAACGACTCCCGACCATTCGAGTTACTTTTCTCGCAGAGCGGCGCTCCAAAGAGACGCTCGAGTAATTGATAGCACAATCCCCGAACTATTGCGATGTGTTCAAAGCGGGCGACTTTGCGGCGACTTGGCGCCGCACGCCCAGGGTCTGAGTATCTTCCGACTCTTGTCCGGACGACAGGCTTCGGTCATCGTCTCGCCCGCGCCGCATGGACAATGCGCCGCAACTGATTACTTCGCTCGTGCGCGTCGCGCTACGGCAAGCGATCGCCGCTCTGCTCGCCGAC
>JBEKZK010000771.1:0-3092 GCA_049509935.1 Xanthobacteraceae bacterium
GAACCGGGTGTCCACGGCAGGCCGCCTTTGACGACGGCGGCGTGCACGGCCTGCGAGTTCATCAGCAGCACAATTGCGCTGGAACCGAGCAGTTGCCGGCGGTTCACCTGATACACAGTCATCGAAGCATGGTCATTGATATACGGCCAGCGATACGCGGTCACGTCCGGTCGGCCCCGGCGCGGCCCGCTCGACGCGTCCATCCAGGACTCCGGATGTCCGCAGTCTATCGTGAATAATCCCTTTTTCAAACTCTATTGCGAACCACTATGTCCGGTCGGCGCTCGGAGCCACGGCACGGATCAACCAAAATTGATCGGCGGGTGCTCCGGGCCGGACTCAGTTCGTCAGGCGGGCGCTTCCCAACACCGTCGCGAAGATCGTCGTGAATGCGGCGCTGATCGAGGCTTCGTCCGACGCCGCGAAGAACAGCCCGGGCGACGCACACGCCTGGATGTCCGGCTGGATTTGCGAGGCGATCGGCGCGACGAAAATGGGATAGTCCCCGTCGGGATCGTTGGCCGGCAGGATCGGCAGATAGGTCGTGTAGATGACCGCGACCTGCACGCCCTTTTTCAACAGCGTGCTGCAGTCCGTCGTCGACATCGGGGATACGTAATGGCTGTGGCCATTCCAGCTCTGCTTGAAATCCTGCACGCCGTCGGTCACGAGAATGAGGTATTTCTTCGTCTGCGCCAGCGACGAGCCGTCCCCCGCCGTGGGTATCAATGACGATATGCTCGAGATGGCGGCGTCGGTGTAGGTGCTGCCCGGCCCCGAGGAAGGCACGGCGAGCAGGTCGATGCCCTGCGCCGTCGTCAGGGCGCTGTTGAGGTTCGAGGTGAGCGCCTGCACTTCATTGAGCTGGGTGTCGAAGGTGTAGGTCCCGACACGGAAATGGTTCGTGCTGGGAGCCTGCTGCGCGGACGTGATCAGGTTGCTCCAGGCGGTGCGCAGCACGTCGATGCGCATCTGGATGTTGTTGTTCCTGGCGATCGTATAGTTGTCGTTCGACGAACCTTTCTCATGACAGCCGAAGGCGCAGCCCCCGGTCAGGTTGGCGAGCTTGCTCTGGCCTGCGGTGGTGGCGGCAAGCCCCATCGACGGCGAGTCGTCGAGCAGCGAATAGATGTCGATATAGACCGCGTCGGACGATGCCGTCGACTGCCCGGTGACGGTCAGCGTGCGTTTGCCGAGCAGGCCCATGAAGGATGTTGGGACCACCGCCGTGTAGCTGACGACCGCGGTCCGACCCGCGCTGCCGTCGGTCACGGTGGCCGAGGCCGTGACGTTGGTCATCTGCGGTACGTGCGCGACCTGGGCATTGAATGCGGCAAGCGCATTGGTCTGGGCGGTCGTGGCGTTCAGCGACAGCGCCGAATAGCTCACCGCCGAAAGCGACGCAGCGTCCGCCACCCCGTCGAGCTTGGCCTTCACGGCGCTGCCCGAGCCGTAGTCGATCCCGGCGCCGATCGCCAGCACGATGGGGATCAGCGCAAACGCGAAGATGATCGCGACGTTGCCACGCTCGGCGCCGGCAAAGCGGCCGGCGGTGCGTGCAAGCGATATCACTGCCGACGGAGTGGCGAGCTTGCGTCGGCGGTGCGGATGCAATGTGAAATCCATGGCTGTCCTGCCTCCGAAGCGGCCGGCCTGAAGCGACCGCCCGAGACGGTTAGGTCGAATCATGAAAGAATTCCTAAATTCCGACGCGCAATCTTAAGCCCATGGTTGGCAAAAGATGGCGCCGATTTACGAATTGCTGGGTGAATTCAACGGCCGGCGGCACGTCGCTCTCATCTCGCGTGCTTCGCCCGCATGACGGCGCGGAAGCTCGGCTTGCTTGATCCGCTCGCGCGGCCGCGGCCGCTACCCGGCCGCGGTGCGCACCAGCGCCCGGGTCGCCGGGACGGCGCGGCCGACGAGCTCGGCGTAGGCCTCGATCGGGCACGGCCGCCCGATCAGGTAGCCCTGGATGCCGTCGCATTGCTCGCGCGCCAGGATGGCCAGCTGGGCATCGGTTTCGACGCCCTCGGCGATGACCGGTAGGTTCAGGCCGTGGGCGAGCCCGGTCACCGCCCGCACGATCGCAAGCGATCCCTCGGTACGCCCGAGCATCGTCACGAAGGCGCGATCGATCTTGATCCGGTCGAGCGGAAACGACTGCAGATAGGACAGCGACGAATGTCCGGTTCCGAAGTCGTCGAGAGCGATCCGCACACCGAGCGCCTTCAGGCTGCCCAGGGTCGAGGCTGCCCGCGACAGGCTCTCGATCAGGACCCCTTCGGTGATCTCGAGCTCGAGCCTGCTCGGCGCAAGCCCGGTCTCGAGCAGGATTGCGCGGATCACGGCATGCAGGTCGGAGCGGCGAAACTGGACCGCCGAGACATTGACGGCGACCTGCAGCGGTCGCGGCCATGCCGCCGCCTCGCGACAGGCCTGACGCAGGACCCACTCGCCGATCTCGACGATCAGACCGCCCTCCTCGGCGATCGGGATGAACTCCGCGGGCGGCACCGATCCGCGTTTGGGATGATTCCACCGCGCCAGCGCCTCGAATCCCGTGATCTCCCCGTCGATGCGCGCCTGCGGCTGATAGGCCAGCACCAGCTCGTCATGCTCGATGGCCGACCTCAGGTCGTGCTGCAGGGCTCGCCGCTCGCGCAGCTGTCGATCCATCGCGGGCGTGAAGAACCTGATCGCCCCCCGTCCGTCATGCTTGGCGCGATAGAGTGCCGCGTCGGCGTTTCCGATCAGCGTCGCCGCGTCGCGACCATCGTCGGGGAACACCGCGATGCCGATGCTCAGGCCCAGATGAACGGAGTGGCCGCCGGCGATGATGTCGTCGGCCACGCAGGCCTGCAGCCGCTCGGCGAGCGTCCTGCCGGTGGACGGATGCTCGGCTTCCGCCGAGACGACGACGAACTCGTCGCCCCCGAGGCGCGCCAGGAAGGCGCCTCGCGCCGCCTCGGCGAAGCGCCGGCAGATCTGGCGCAGCACGTCGTCTCCGACCGAATGGCCGAACAGATCGTTGATCTCCTTGAAGCGGTCGAGGTCGAGACAGATCACCGCGAAGCCCGTCTCGGTGCGGC
>JBEKZK010000772.1:0-3091 GCA_049509935.1 Xanthobacteraceae bacterium
CTCGGCACGCCGGGCGCCGACGACGTCCTGGTCTACGAGGAGAAGGACGCGCAGTTCTTCGTCGCCATCGGCCGCCTGCAATCCGGCCGCTTCGCCGAGATCGTGATCCACGATCATGAAACGTCCGAGTCGCGGCTGATCGATCTTCGCGTCGACGATGCCGAACCCTGGCTGGTCGCGCCGCGGCAGACCTCGGTGCAATACGACGTCGAGCATCATCCGCATCTCGGCGGCGCGGAGATGCTGGTCCTGCGCACCAATGCGGACGGGGCCGAGGACTTCAAGCTTGCGGTCGCGCCGCTTTCTGCGCCCGATCGCGCGAGCTGGCGCGACCTCGTTCCCCATCGGCCCGGGGTCTATGTGCTCGCTTTCACGGTGCTGGCGAACTGGCTGGTGCGGCTCGAGCGCGAGGACGGGCTGCCGCGCATCGTGGTGCGGAGCCTGGTCTCGTCCGAAGAGCACGCGATCGCGTTTGCGGAGCAAGCCTACTCGCTCGGCATGGACGGCGGCTGGGAATTCGCGACCGACCTGCTTCGGTTCAACTATTCGTCGATGACGACGCCGAACGAGACCTGGGACTACGACCTCTCGGCCCGCACCCGCGTCTTGCGCAAGCGTCAGGAGATCCCGACCGGGCACGATCCGGGCTCGTACGTGACCCGCCGCCTCCAGGCGCCGGGCGCCGACGGCGAAACGATCCCGATCTCCATCCTGCATCGCCGCGATCAGACGCCCGACGGCAGCGCACCGTGTCTGCTCTATGGCTACGGCTCCTATGGCATGTCGATGCCGGCGGCATTCAGCACCAACCGGCTCTCGCTCGTCGACCGCGGCTTCGTGTTCGCGATCGCCCATGTGCGCGGCGGGACCGAGAAGGGCTGGCGCTGGTACCAAGACGGCAAGCTCGCCAACAAGCATCATACGTTCGAGGATTTCATCGGCTCGGCGGAATATCTGCTGGCGACCGGCTGGGCCGCGCCGGGGAAGATCGTGGCGCACGGCGGCTCGGCCGGCGGCCTCCTGATGGGCGCGGTCGCGAACATGCGGCCCGACCTGTTCGGCGGCATCGTCGCCGAAGTACCGTTCATCGACGTCCTCAACACGATGCTCGACGAGACCCTGCCGCTGACCCCGCCGGAGTGGGCCGAATGGGGCAATCCGATCGCGGATTCCGCGGCGTTCCACACCATTCGCGCGTACGCGCCCTACGAGAACGTGCGCGCTCAGGATTACCCGGCGATCCTCGCGCTCGCCGGCCTGACTGATCCGCGGGTGACCTACTGGGAGCCGGCGAAATGGGTGGCGCGGCTCCGGCACCGGCGGACCAACAAGGCCGTGCTGGCGTTTCGAACCAACCTGGAGGCCGGTCACATGGGAGCGGCCGGGCGCTTCGATCGGCTCAAGGAGGTGGCGCTCGCCTACGCGTTCGCGATTCTGGTCGCCGGCGTCCTGCCCGGCGATTGATCGCGCGTCAGCCGGCGTCCGCGAGATATACCCGCAGCTCCTCGAAGGTGGTGAACCGCATGGTGCCCTGCGGCAGCTCGGCCTCGATCGAACCGTCGCTGTAGATCGTATAGGCCATGCCGTCGATGACGCCCGACTTGAGGATCGACACGGCGGGCTGACTGCGCGGAGCGCCGCCCGGCCGGTCATCGCCACGCACGACCTCTCGTCGCTCGGCCGGTGCGGGCTCGGCGGGCCTGTCGAAGCTGCGTTCCCGCGGCGACAGCACCACCGGGATCTCGCCACGCGCCGATCGCGCCTGCCGCGTCGTACCGGTCGGCTCGGCATTGCCTGTCGTCCCCTGCTCCGCGCCCTTGGTCCGCGCCGGCCCCCGCGAAAGCGACGGCGGCTCGCGCTGAGGCGGCGGCTCACGCAACAGCAGTTCGCGCTGCAGCGGCGGATGGTCCGGCAGTCGTGGCTGGTCCGGCTCCGCAGCGGCGGCGGACGCGCGGGCTGCGGCAGCGGCCGGAACCGGCACCACGGCGACCGGGATGGGCTCGACCCAGCCGCGCAGCTGTGCATCGGGAGTGACAACGGGTGCGGGCGCCGGCTCGGTCGCCTCGAGTCGAGTGGCAATTCGCGTCAGCAGCCGCACCGCAATGGCGAGCGCGACGACGATCAGGCCGCCGATGACCGCCGTGGTCCCCGCCATGATCAGCGCGTTGCCGAGACCGAACTCACTGATCGCTATGCCGAATCCCAGCATGACGCCACCCGCCGCGATGGCAGCGATTCCGAGCGCCAGCAAGATCACGTGCATCCAGCTTCATCCCCGCGTCCAGCCGCCGCTCCGCACCCCGCGGCAAGCCCTGGAAAATCGTGCAAATCTTGGCTGTTCGCGTGACTGCCCGCAAGCCACCGTGTGCATTCGGCGGCAAGGACGGAAGCCGGTCTTGCGTCCGAACGCGCTCCAGCCTTCCTATTCAGCAAGCCTTCGCCCAGCCCGTGTCGACTTTGGCACATTGGTCCCGACGCGCCACGCTTTCTAAAGCAGGTCTCGAGCGAGGACGAACCGGGTGCGCCGGTATTCCAACGCCGGCTGTCCGTTTCCGACGTCAGCCCAGGGCCAAGCCGTTGCCCCCCTGGCGGCCACCGCCTATCTATGATCGGCATGTTCCGCGCGGGCAGCGCCGGCTGCCGTGGCGGAGCGGCGGCTGCTTCGATCCGTCCCTGGGGTCTCGGCACCATGACTGGTCACGCTACTCCGGCGCCGCCAAGTATCGTTCCACTGCCTCGTTCCACTGCGCAAAGTCCCGCCCACCGAGGAGAAAGCCGATGTCGTTCTCGCTGCCCGACCTTCCCTATGCGTACGAAGCGCTGGCGCCCTACATGTCGCGCGAGACGCTCGAGTATCATCACGACAAGCACCACCTGGCCTATGTCAACAATGGCAACAATCTGCTCAAAGGCACGGAATGGGAAGGCAAATCCCTCGAGCAGGTGGTCAAGGGCTCGTACGGCAAGAATGCCGGCCTCTTCAACAATGCCGGTCAGCACTATAACCACATCCACTTCTGGAAGTGGATGAAGCCCGGCGGCGGCGGCGACAAGATTCCCGGCGCGCTGGAAAAGAAGATCGTGGCCGACC
>JBEKZK010000773.1:0-3091 GCA_049509935.1 Xanthobacteraceae bacterium
GCCGGGCTTGACCGCGTCCCGGCGCCATCCGCCGGCGCGAACCAGGTTGCCGGGGCTCGTCATCTCCAACACCCACAGCTCCGGCTCCTCCCCCTCCTTGAGCGTGCCGTTGATCGACAGGCTGACATGCGGGTTGACCCAGCGCAGCTCCACGACCGTGCCGGTGATGGTCAGCGTGCGGGAAAAATCGAACATGGTCGCGGAGTGATGCGCCGCCGCGGTCGACAGGCCGATGACCAGGCCGCAGGCCGCGATCGCGCCGGCCGCCTTGAGCAACTGCAACATTCGGGTCCTCCACGTCAAATCTGATCCATCGAACGCTCGGTGCGTCTCGTGGCGCGCGGACCGCGGGTGGTTCATCCCGCCCGGCTGGTCATTTCGGAGCAACGATGTTGCCCCAGATGGTCTTTTCCACCGGGACGAAGATGTGATCGCCGTCCGGAGCAACGCGCTCGGCGAGATCGCCCTGCACGCAGACGCCCTCGACGATATCGAACTTGCGGGCGCGCTGGCGGAAGAAGATCCGCGTGGTCTTCCAGGGCGCGGTCAGAATCTTCGGCGCGACGATCTCGAGATCGTCGTGCAGGATGTCCTTGTCGGCGAGATGGATGCGTTCCACCACGTGCATATCGCCGTTATTCGGCAGGCCGACCGCCTCGTTCACGGCAAGCGGCACCTGCGGAAGACTGTCCACGGTGTCGACCACCAGGGTCTCGCCCTCCCAATGCCCGATCGAATGCCCATGAAAGGTCGGGTCATGGATATCGGGATGCGAGCGGCCATCGGTATAGATGCGGCGCAGCCGGTTGCCGTCGGCCTCCCCCAGCATGGTGACGCGGCCCGGCGTGAACAGGATCTCCATCGCGTTGTGGGTGATCAGCATCCAGGACGGAAGCGCCTCGGGCAGGCAACCGGGAAAGATGAGGCGGGGCCGGCCGGCCTTCTCCTCGGCGAACATCTGCTCGATCTTGCGGGCGGCCTGCGCGTTCCAAGGCGGCGGATTCGTCGCCACCTGGGCGTCCTGGTCGGTGATCTTCGGATTCCACACGCCGCTCCAGTCCGGCAGCTTGCCCAGATCCGCCCAGTCCTGCGTGGTCGGCGCCGGATTGAAGATGGTCGGGGCCTTCCTGGGAGGCTCAGCCGAACGACCGGACAGCGCGGACGCCGCCAAGCCCGCGATCACGATCGCAAGCAGCGCTCCACATCGCGTGGCAGGCGAGCGGGTGGTCATGGGTTCCTCGCAGATCGGGTCCCGGCCTCGACGGCGCAGCAGTGTTAGCGCAAAATCAACGCACCGTGAACCCGATCAGGCGGCCGCACGCAACGACCGCCGCCCAGACCACCAGCGAGGCGGCGCCCGCAGCCTTGGCGGCCGGCGGCGTCTGCCGGGTTGCGCCCCAGCGCGCGATGTCGGCGACGCCGACAGCGTGAAACAGCACCATGTTGAGGCCGGCGCAGGCGAGCAGGACCATCTTGCCTTCGAAGAAGACGTTGTGCGCATAGGTCCTGGCATTCGACGAGAACAGCAGGCTTCCGCTGATCGCCGCAGTCACGAAGGCGCCCCAGGTGACGGGCAGCACGTCGCGCATCAGCCGGCCGGCGGCGCGATCGAGGGAGGCCACGCCGATGAGCCGCAGGTCGACGATCGCGATGGTGCCGACCACCAGGACCAGCGCCAGCACGTGGATGGATTCGATCCAGGGAAACAGGATTTCGTTCTCGCTGATCGTCTTGGCGAGCGCGGTCGACTGCAGCCACACCAGCGCCTGATCGAGCTTCATCGAAAGTTCCTCTCAGCGGTCTCAGGCGTAATAGGCGATCCAGCGGCCCGCGAAGATGATCGAGCACCACAGCAGCATGGACAGCACCGCGATCGCCACCGCGGCGCGGCGATGCCCGGAGCCGCGGTCGCCGAAAGCGGGGTTGCGCCGCAGCTGGCGCTGAATCAGGAGGGTGACGGCGAGCGCCGCCACCAACAGCGTCATCTTGAGCTGAAACGCCGGATTCTTCAGCGAGCGCGCCGGCTCGCCGATGATCATGATGGCGCCGGTCGCCAGCAGCACGAGCAGCGGCCACCAGACGAACGGCAGGAACCGCGCCGACACATCCCTCGGCGACTGATCGGCGGCGAGCACGCCGATGAGGCGAAGATCGATCATCAGCGCTGAGCCGGCAACCGCCGCGATTGCCAGAATGTGGACGGTCTGAACCGTCGGGATGATCCAGCTCATGACCTGGATCGTGTGGCTCAGCGAGGTCTGCTCGAGCCACGCGCACACGACATTGATCGGCCTGGCGAGCGACGGAACCAATGACACCCTGAAAATCCCCGGTTGCTCATATCGCGCCCGCACGATAGTCCGCCGACGGAGTCGCGCACAAGCCGGCCGAGCACACCGTGGCAGCCGGGACGGGAACGTGATAGATGTCGCGTGCTGCGCAGCGGGCTCGTGACGCCGGCGCGATGTCGGCCAGGGCCTGCCGAAAATGCCGCCGCCGCCGCAAGGGGAAGCGCTCATGGGACGACGGCAACTGGCTGTGCTTGTGGCGGCCGGCGTGCTCGCGCTGACCGCCGGGCGGACGCTCGCGCACCACTCCTTTGCGATGTTCGATCGCGACAACCAGGTCGAGCTCGAGGGCGTGGTGCAGGAATTCAGGTTCGTCAATCCGCACACCTTCATCTATCTGACGGTCCGGCAGGAGGACGGCAGCACCGTCACCTGGAGCCTCGAAGGCCAGAGCCCGAGCAACCTCGCCAGGGACGGCTGGACCAGCCGGACGCTCAGGCCGGGTGACGAACTGCGGATGAAGGTCGCGCCGCTGCGCAGCGGAGCGCCCGGCGGCGCCTGGGCGGCGGACCAGGTGAGCTTCCGCGACGGCCATCCCCTCGAGGTCTCGCACACGGCGACCGGCTTCCCGGAATCGTCCAATGTGTCGCGATAACGACCGGCGAGGAGGACCGGGATGGGCAACCGAATCCTGATCAGCGCGATCGCGCTTGCCGTGGCGCTGACGCTGGCAACCGACGGCGCACGCGCGCATGACGAGTCCAAATATCCCGACTGGAACGGGCAATGGTTTCGCATCGGCG
>JBEKZK010000774.1:0-3372 GCA_049509935.1 Xanthobacteraceae bacterium
GCCCTGCGCTTCCTCGTCCTCGATGTCTATCTGCTCCCACGGTGGGACCTCGGCTGGCGCCCGTGGCACCGGCGTTCCCTGTCGATATGGCCGAGAACGTGGCTCCAACGGTTCTACGGCCTGGTCGGCCGGCACACGAGCCTTGGACTGCGCACCAGGCTGTATGCGCTTCGGGCCTGGCCGAGAAGAGAACGCTGCGCGACCGCGTCTACGCGTTCGCGGGACGCAACTCCAGCTTCGGACTGCGGCGAAAGCTGAAGAAAACGTTGTTCTGGTTGGTACGTCCGCCGGGCTGACCGCGGAGACTAGTGCGGCGGATTTGAAGTTCCTATCAGATGTGCGGCACGCTCGTCATAGGAACTTCAAATCCTAAAAGCCGCACTAGAATCATAGACTTGCTAGTGCACCTTTGGATTCCGAAGTTCCACCGGGTCCTCGCCCGCTTCGCGCTGCGCGTCACCGAAGACGGTCCAGGCGTTCGCCCCCGACCTGCTGCCGCACAGGGCCGACGCGAGCACATGCTTCGACGCCGCGCCAAGCTCCGCGGCGCCGCGATTGACGTCGGCGATGTCGCTGGCGACCCGGATGGTCCCGACGGCGCGCCGGACGTTGCAACGTTGGCGAGCCCAGATATGTGCAGCGCCGGCCCGTTTCGTCACCCCGTGAACGAATAGATGCCGTCGGCGGTCCCCCTGGGGGTCCAGCCCTTTCCGGGCAGGACAGCCTTGTGGGCTCGCACCGTCTTCGCGCTTTTTTGACCCACGGCGACGCGCGTCTTGACGGCATGAGCCTTGCTCGTGCGGCCGTGCATGTGCCCATGCGCGTGCCCATGCGCGTTGCTGATGTGGCTCGCAGTCGCCTGCTGCGTGCTCGCCGTCTGGGCGAAACCCTGGGTGCCGTACGAGCCGACAGCGGCCGCGAGAACGAGAGCCAAGGACATCCGTTTCATGACGTTCTCCCTGTTGTTCGACCGCACGCTCATGCCGTGCGATCGATCGGAGGCTAGGCCGCGGCGACGACCCGCAGTGTGATCCAGCTCACACAGACGGCTGCGACCAGCCGATGTGTCGGACTCCGGTGAATCCGCCATCGGCACTCCGAGTACCGGCCGACCCACTGTTTGGACTCCTCACCGATACGCGGGCGCTCGTTGATTTATGTCAATGACTTCCGATGCGCGATGCCGAGATTGCTGTTCCAGGCGGGATGCACGTGCCCGTTCCGATCTCGGCGTTTCGAACGGACCGTACGGCCGCGAGCAAGAAGCGCCGGCAAATCCGGCGTGAGGCGCGGTTTGGATCCATCCGAGGCCATGCCGGCCTTCCGGTCAGGCAGGAGAGCGTGATGCCGAAAATGGGCTTGATTCTCCAGGGCGGCGGTGCGCTGGGTGCATATGAGTATGGCGCCGTCCAGCGACTCATCGAGCTCGGATGGCAGCCCGTCGCCGTCAGCGGGGTGTCGATAGGAGCGACCACAGCCGCTGTCATCGCCGGCGCCCGCGGAGGCGACATCGGCGCCAGCCTGAAGCGGCTGTGGGATGCAATCACCCTCAAACCGATACCATTCTGGCCAGCCGAGCGGCAGGCAACATTCTCGATGTTCGGAAATCCGGCTTTCTGGCGCACGCGCAACGACTATTTCAACATCCACCAGTGGACGAGCCTGTGCGACGTGTCTCCGATGCGTGACACCCTGGCGACGATCTGCGACTTCGAGCGACTGAACGATGCCTCACGGATGCGGGTGGCGGTGACCGCCACGAATGTCATGACCGGCGATCAGGTCACGTTCTCGAACCATGTCCCCAATTCGGATACTGCAAATTTCGTGACACCGAAATCAACTCGCACGACGCTCACGCCGGACCACATCCTGGCGAGCGGTAGCCTCCCGCCCGCCTTTCCGATGACCTTCATCGACGGCATTGCCTATTGGGACGGCGGATTGTTCGATAATACGCCGGTGGAATCACTACTCGAAATGCTGGACGAAACGGAGATCGAGCATCTGCCACTTTTCGTCGTAGACCTGTTCGCCACGCATGCGGCCTTGCCCACGAATCTGGCGGAGGTCAACGAACGCATGACGGAGATCAGCTACGAGAGCCGCTTCCTGGTCCACCACGCCGATGCGGACGGCAGCCTGGCCCCGTTCACCAGCATGCTCGAAGCGATCGAGCGCGATCTGCCGCGCGACAGCTCGGTGCGGGCAACCGAACCATTTCACCAGTTGTTCCGCCTCAGGGCGCTCAAGAATTTGCGGGTGATCCAAGCCGATCACGCACCAATGTCGGGCTGCATGGATTTCTCCGTTCATGGTGTGGAGAGCCGCCATAAGAGAGGCTACGAGGCAGTCGACAAGTTTTTCGCGCAGCAAAACGTCGACAGGCCGCCTGTCGCTTCCGAAGTCGCCTCGACTCGACGGAGAGAGACCAAAGCGATGCGAAATTGAGCCTGCGGAAGAGGACTTGGGCGCATGGTTCTGCTATCCGTCGTCGTCATCGCCGCCCTGGTGTTCGGCAGCGGCATCGCAGGTCTGTTCGTCCAGAAGCTGCTGCCGGACGACCACAAATCGGAGGCATCGCGCGGCCTGCTGGAGCGGGTGGCGGGACTGGTCACCCAAAAGTCAATGAGTTTGTCTGGTCGACCACGCTTGGACAAGTAGAATTGCCGCCCTCGGCGTCGGGGAACCGAGCGGCCGCTCATTTGTCGCTGTCCCGCAGCGCGTCGGTCATCATCCCCTTGCCGCTTCGTCAATGCGTCAGAATCGCCGCCTGCTGGGTCGCCTGGAACAGCGACAGCATCGTACTGGCAATGGCGGGACCGTCGCTCGCTTCGAAGTAATACTTGGCCGCTGTTGCGCAACTCTGGAGATTCGGCGCTATTTGACTTACGTAGGGCTGGGCGAGCTTTTGGTAGTCGTTTTCATAGCCATTCGCCGAGTTGTTCTGGTTGTAGATGGGCAGATAGGTCGTATAAATGACGCCGACCGTCGCCTTGGCCTTGAGGCTGGTGCAATAGGACGGATCGAACGCGCTGTTGCAGTGCCCATAGGCCGGGTAGGGGGGGCACAAACCGGGGGTGTCGACCAGGCCATCGGTGACGAGGAACACATAGTTGAGCGGCGACAGGGCGCTGGCGCCGGATCCGTTGGCCGGAAGAATGGTGTTGAATTTCGCCAGCTGGTCGACGAAATCCGAATCTCCGAGTCCGGCCGACGTGTTGTTGCCCAGATCGATCGTCGCCGCCAGTGACGTCAGCGACGTGTAGTTCGAGGACGGAGACGAGATCGTATTGACCAATGTTCCGGACACCGGGTTCTCGCTCATCGTATACAGTCCGATCTTGATATTTTTGTTCGTCCCCGCGGCCG
>JBEKZK010000775.1:0-3087 GCA_049509935.1 Xanthobacteraceae bacterium
TCACGCGCGTGTTCGTCGCCGGCCTCGCCACCGATTTCTGCGTCGCCTGGACCGCCCTGGACGCCAAGCGCGCGGGCTTCGAGACCTACGTGATCGACGACGCCGCGCGCGGCATCGACACTCACGGCTCGCTCGCGGCAGCCTGGGCCGCCATGGACAAAGCCGGCGTGAAGAAGATCAAGTCTGACGACCTGGCGATCTGACGAGCGTCATGCGGTCGATCCTGGCTGTCGCACTGGTGGTCGGGGTCGCCTGCGGCGCGGCGTTCGCCGGCGGTCCGCCCAAAAACCAGAGCGAATGCCTGGAGCGATCGAAGGCGCTCGAGGCGGAAGCCGAGCGCAGGCACAAGGCGACGAAGCTGCCGATACCGCGCGAGTTCGCCCGCGTGTCGAGCAATCTCGACGACTTCTGCAACGACAACGATTTCGTCAAGGCCGCGGTCAGCATCGCCTGGATGGAGACCTGCCTGAGCCATTTCGCCAAGCCCTACGAGCTCGGATTCTGTACCCGCAACCGGGCGTATTTCTGCGCCACCTATCCGGACTCGGACGGCTGCCGGGGCAGTCAGTAGGCCGGATCGAGCCATCCGGCGGCTGCGCCCGTCTGCGGCGGGCCATGTTGAAAACCGCGTTGCCATTTGGGACAATGCGGGGTCGAGGGGCGATGCAGTCGTTCAACCAGCGAGGACGGCATGAGCATGTTGCGAATTGCGGCCGCGGCGGCGATCCTCGGGGCCCTGTCGGTCGTCGACGCCTCGGCGAAGCCCGCGACCGTGTCGGCGGAAGTGAACCTGCGCAAAGGCCCCGGAACCGACACCGACGTCATCACGCTGATTCCGAAGGGAAGCACCGTCGAGGTCGAGAAGTGCACCAACGGCTGGTGTCACGTCACGTTCGAGGGGCAGGACGGCTACGCCATCGCGCCGAACCTCGGCCTCGGCGCGCCGCGGCCGGTGCATCGTCCGTATGGGGGCGATGTGGTGTACGGCCCTGGGCCGCGCCCGGGCCCGGGCCCGGCGTACGTCGTCGGGCCGCCCGGCTATTACTACGGGCCTGGTCCCTACTATTACGGGCCCGGTCCCGGTCCCTACTATTGGGGCCCCTGGGGGCGGCCGTGGGGGTGGGGATGGGGCCGGCGCTGGTGACGAGCCGAAACCGTTCGACCGGGAGCCGACCGAGCCAGGATCCGTGAGGGGCGCCGGCCGGCCGCTGCGGCCGGCCTATCGGGCGATCGGCACATCGCCGTGCGCGTGGCCGGATTCGTCCTCGATGCGAACCGCGAAGCCCGGATAGCTCGCCGCATCGACCGCCAGTTCGCCCGATATGGCCGCCGCGAACGCCCGGGCATCGTCGATGCGGGTGAAATCCTGGCCGTTCTCGTCCGGATAGATCTTCCGGCCACCAACCACATGGAAGAAATACCGCATCACGCCGATCTCCCGCCCCACCTCACAGTGCGGCCGTTTGCGACGGCGCGATACTCGGAATAATACGGCCACGTAACGTCAACTGGCGGTCGCGCAGCGGCTGGTGGCCGTTTGTTTGACGACCAGGCGATTGCGGCGCGACCGCCATCCCGATGTTCGCGTCGCAGCACAAGCTTGTCGGCATTGTGGCGCAATCCGCATCGAAGCAATTTCGCGCGCCGGCCGCGTGAGTCTGCCGTGAATGCGCCGCGCCGAAATCGGTTTGATGACGCCTGACCCGAGTCGGTCGGTTCGACGACGGATGTCGACCGGAACAATTCGGCCGGCTGCGCGTTGATACCGCATCGTCCATCACATCGGCCGAATCCGCAACAGCGTGGCATCGCGCCCGCAATGGAGCGCATTGGCCGGAACGGAGGCTCCCATGGAACTGATCCTGATCATCGTCGTGGTCCTGCTGTTGTTCGGCGGCGGAGGATATTGGGGACGCGGTCGCGGCTATTGGTGACCGACCGTCTCGCGGCGAAATCCTGAATTCGAGACATCAAAATCCCGTCGACGAGGCCGCCCGCCGAGGCGGCCTCTGCGTTTTGCTGGTTCGCTCAACGACGCTGCCGCCCATGATCGTGCCCATCGTAGCCGCCGCCGAAGCGGTCGATGTGATACGGCATCCTGGCGAGCGCGGGGCAGAACGTATTGACCACGGTCTCGACGCGCTCGAACAAATGCCTGTTGGGCAGCGTCGCCTGCTCGAGGCGGGCGCGGCTCTCCTCGCAGCGGCGGGCGAGCGCCGCCATGTCGACGCCGACGACGCGGCGGTCCTCGACCACCATGCGGCCGCCGACCATCACGGAGCGCACGGCGGCGCCGTCCTCGGTGTGGACCAGCTGGTTGACGGCGTCGTTGAACGGCAGCCAGTTGACGTTGGTGAGATCGACGAGCACGATGTCGGCCTTGCAGGCCGGCGCGATGCGGCCGATGCGGTCGCCGAATCCGAGCGCCCTGGCGCTCCCTTCGGTCGCCGCCGTCAGCACCTCCCCGGTGGTCAGCCAGCGGTCGGTGTCGGGGCCTTGCACTTTCGACACCAGGGAGGCCAGCCGCATCGCCTCGTACATGTTGAGATTGTCCGAGGAGCCGGCGCCGTCGGTGCCGATGCCGACATTGATCTTGCGCTCGAGCATGCTGCGCGCGTCGGCGAGCCCGCTGCCGAGCCGCATGTTGCTCCCCGGATTGTGCGCCACCGACGCGCCGTGGTCGCCGAGCCGCCGCATGTCGTCGGCATCGAGCCACACGCCGTGGCCGACCGTGAAGTCGGGGCCGAGCAGCCCGAGGTCCTGCAGATGCGCGGTCGGCGTCCTGCCGTAGCGTCTGAGGCCGACCATCACCTGGACCTTGGATTCCTGGACGTGGGTGTGCAGGCCGGCGCCGTGATCGCGGGCGAGCGCCGCGCAGGCGCGCATGAACGCGTCGGAGCAGTGATGCGGAATGGTCGGTGCGATTGCCGGGCGGATGACGTCGCGGTCGAACGCCCAGCCCTCCAGGATGCGGCGCAGGGCGCCGAGCGTGGCATCGACCGGCGCCATGCGCAGGCGCGCGACGTCGTTCTGCAGGGTCTCGGGCATCGCATCGATGAGCCCGGGGATCGCCTCGAAGAAGCTGAG
>JBEKZK010000776.1:0-3087 GCA_049509935.1 Xanthobacteraceae bacterium
GCATCTGCCGACCCGCGCCGAGATCTCGGCCCGTGCCAAGGCGATGTTCGCCGCGACGCCGCAGATGGGGGATATCGTCGACCGGGCACACGCCCTCATCCTCGAGGCGATCGGCACCCGGCTCCATGGCCAGGTGGCCGGGGCGTAGCGCATTGAAATAAGTGAAATAAGGGTCAGACCACTATTCCGGTGAAATAGGGGAAATAGGGGTCAGACCACTATTACAGGGAAATAGGGGTCAGACCACTATTCCTGCTCGCGGGAAAGGGGTCAGACCACTATTCCTGCTCGAGCTCGCCCCGGCCTTCCTCCTCGCCGGGCTCTGCTTCCTGATCGGCGGATGGTCCGGCCTGGTGCTCGGGTTCTTCTGGAGCACGGTGCTGGTCTATCACACGACCTTCTGCATCAATCAATTCGCTCGCCCACGTGCGCGGGGGCCGGTGCTATGTGACGGGAGACGATTCGCGCAACTGCTGCTGGCGATCTTCACGGTGGGAGAGGCTGGAACAACAACCACCGCGCCAATGAACTGCCGGTCAGTCGGAACGAACCGACGACAATGTCTTGTAGCAATTGAAACAGATGAACACGTAGATCGAGCCGCAATCCGCAATACAAATTGTCGCCATTCATCGAATCAAGCTGGCCATAAGATGTCCTCTCCCCATGCCCAGATGGGCACTTCGGCCAGCGCTCGCTTTGCAAAAAATCCGGCCCGCCGCCAAGCCGGTGCCGCGTTCCAATTTCCTTGGAAGCCCATTTGAATCTGGGCAAATTCTTCGTCGCTTTGCGGCTCGGTGATCAACCTGAAGAGGGTATTCATTCTTCATGATGGAGGAAATAGGGGTCTGTCCCCTATTGCCGTCGATGACGAGAGATAAATAGGAGAGAAATAGGGGTCTGTCCCCTATTCCCTAGCGCGCGGATGCGACGGCGCGGCCGGCGAGGACCGGGACCATGTGGGCGCGGTATTCGGGCGAGCCGTGCAGGTCCGCGTTCAGGTCGTCGGCGCTGATCTTGGCGGATTCGGCGGCGGCGGCGGTGAAGCTGCCCTTGAGCGCCGCCTCGATGGCGCCGGCGCGGAACGCGCAGGCGCCGGCCCCGGTGACGGCGACGCGGATCGAGCCGTCGGCGAGCTCGGCGACGAACACCCCGACCAGGGCGAAGCGCGACGCCGGCTGGTGCAGCTTGGCGTAGCCGGAGCGCTTGGGGATCGGGAACGACAGCCGGGTGATGATCTCGCCTCGGGTCAGCGCGGTTTCGAACAGGCCGGTGAAATACTGGTCGGCGTCGATCGCGCGCTGCGAGGTGTGGATGGTCGCCTTGAGGCCGAGCACCGCGGCCGGATAGTCGGCCGCCGGATCGCTGTTGGCGACCGAGCCGCCGATGGTCCCGAGATGCCGCACCGCCGGGTCGCCGATCGCCTGCGCCAGGTCGGCGAGGCCCGGGATCCGGCTCCGCACGTCGTGGCTTGCCGCCACGTCGGCATGCTTGGTGCCGGCGCCGATCACCACCCGGTCGCCCTCCACGGCGATCCCCTTGAGCTCGGCGAGGCGGCCGATGTCGATCACGTGGCTCGGGCGGGCCACCCGCTGGCGCAGCGTCGGCACCAGCGTCTGCCCGCCGGCGATCAGGGTTGCCTCCGGATTGTCACGCAGCAGCTGCTGGGCCTGCGCCACGTTGGCGGCCCGGATGTAGGTGGTCTGATACATGATCCTCTCCTATTCGGCCGCGGCAGGAAGGTGGCTCGCCTGGATCGCCGCCCACACCCGCTGGGGGGTCGCCGGCATGTCGATCCGCTCGATGCCGAGCGCATTGGCGATCGCATTGATGACGGCCGGCGGCGAGCCGATGGCGCCGGCCTCGCCGCAGCCCTTGATCCCGAGCGGATTGCTGGTGCACGGCGTCTCCGTGGTGCTGACCGTGAACGACACCAGGTCGCGGGCGCGCGGCATCGCGTAGTCCATGTAGGTCGCGGTCAACAGCTGGCCGCTGCCCTGGTCGTAGACGCAGCCCTCGAGCATGGCCTGGCCGATGCCCTGGGCGAGACCGCCGTGCACCTGGCCCTCGACGATCATCGGATTGATCAGGACGCCGAAGTCGTCGGACGCCGTGAACTGCACGATCCTCACCTCGCCGGTCTTCGGCTCGATCTCCACCTCGCACACATAGGCGCCGGCCGGGAACGTGAAGTTCAGCGGATCGTAGAACGCGCCCTCCTTCAGCCCGGGCTCGGTGCCGGGCGGCAGGTTGTGCGCCGTGTAGGCGGCGAGCGCCACGTTGCCGAACGCGATCTTCTTGTCGGTGCCGACCACGGAGAACTCGCCGTTCTTCAGCTCGACGTCGCCCTCGGCGGCTTCCATCAGGTGGGCGGCGATCTTCTTCGCCTTGGCCTCGACGCGGTCGAGCGCCTTGGAGATCGCCGTCATGCCGACGGCGCCGGAGCGCGACCCGTAGGTCCCCATCCCGAACTGCACCTTGTCGGTGTCGCCGTGCACCACGCTCACATTGTCGAGCGGCAGCCCGAAGCGCTCGGCCACGAGCTGGGCGAACGTCGTCTCGTGGCCCTGGCCGTGGCTGTGACATCCGGTGAGGATCTCGATGCTGCCCACCGGATTGACCCGCACCTCGGCGGACTCCCACAGTCCGACGCCGGCACCGAGCGAGCCGACCGCCTGGCTCGGCGCGATGCCGCACGCCTCGATGTAGCAGGACAGCCCGATGCCGCGCAGCTTGCCGCGGGCCTTGGCCTCGGCCCGCCGCTTGGGAAACTCGGCATAGCGCGCCGCCGCGAGCGCGGCGTCGAGCGAGGCGCCGTAGTCGCCGGTGTCGTAGTTCATGATCACCGGGGTCTGGTGCGGAAAGGTGGTGATGAAGTTCTTGCGCCGCAGCTCCGCCGGGTCGAGGCCGAAGCGCTGCGCCGCGATCTCCATCAGCCGCTCGAGCACGTAGGTGGCTTCCGGCCGCCCGGCGCCGCGGTAGGCATCGACCGGCGTGGTGTTGGTGTAGACCGCATCGACCTGGGCATGAATGGCCGGGATGTTGTACTGGCCGGACAGCAGGGTCGCATACAGATAGGTCGGAACC
>JBEKZK010000777.1:0-3086 GCA_049509935.1 Xanthobacteraceae bacterium
TCGATGACGGTCGCCGCCAACGAGCTCGTCGCGGTCGCCGCGGACCGCAAGGCGCGCGGCTCCTGGAGCCTGGTCGGGCGGCGGCTCATGCGCGATCGGGTGAGTACCGCGTGCGCGCTGGTCATCGCGCTGATCGCGCTTTCCGCCGTGCTGGCGCCCTGGCTCGGCCTCGCCGACCCCTACCAGGGCAGCATGATCCGCCGCCTGCGGCCGCTCGGCACCGCCGGCTATCCGCTCGGCACCGACGAGCTCGGCCGCGACATGCTCACCCGCCTGATCTACGGCGGCCGCCTGTCGCTGATGCTCGGGCTCACCCCGGTGGCGCTCGCCTTCGTGATCGGCACCACGCTCGGGGTGATCGCCGGCTATCTGGGAGGCCTCGTCAACCAGGCGATCATGCGCACCGTCGACGTGTTCTACGCGTTTCCCTCGGTGCTGCTCGCCATCGCGATCTCCGGCGCGCTCGGCGCCGGCATCGTCAACAGCCTGCTGTCGCTCACCATCGTGTTCATCCCGCCGATCGTGCGCGTCGCCGAGAGCGTCACCACCGGCGTCCGCTCGCTCGATTTCGTCGACGCGGCGCGGGCCTCGGGGGCCGGTCCCCTGACGATCATGCGGGTGCACGTGCTCGGCAACGTGCTCGGTCCGATCTTCGTCTATGCGACGAGCCTGATCAGCGTGTGCATGATCCTCGCCGCCGGCCTGTCGTTTCTCGGTCTCGGCACCAAGCCGCCGCAGCCCGAATGGGGACTGATGCTCAACACCCTGCGCACCGCGATCTACCTCAACCCGTGGGTCGCGGCACTGCCCGGCGTCATGATCTTCATCGTGTCGATCGGCTTCAACCTGCTGAGCGACGGCCTGCGGAGCGCGATGGATGTCCGCAGCTGACACGCTCGCACCGGTCGCCGATCTCGGCGGGCCGCAGCAGCCGCTGCTCGACGTGCGGGCCTTGAGCAAGCATTTCGCCTCGCGCCGCGGCCTGTTCGGCCGCGGCGGCGGGGTGGTGCGCGCGGTCGATGCGGTGAGCTTCGCGATCGCCAAGAACGAGGTGGTCGGCATCGTCGGCGAGTCGGGCTGCGGCAAGTCGACCACGGCGCGGCTGATCATCGGGCTGATCGCGCCCGATGCCGGCGAGATCATCTTCGACGGCGAGCAGATCGGCAGCGAGCTGTCGCTGCGCGACCTGCGGCGCCGCGTGCAGATGGTGTTCCAGGACAGCTACGCCTCGCTCAACCCGCGGCTCACCGTCGGGGAGACCATCGCGTTCGGACCCAGGGTGCACGGGCTCGCCGCCGAGGCGGCCCGCGACCGCGCGAACGGGCTGCTGCGCAAGGTCGGGCTCGATCCGGCGCTGTTCGCCGCCCGCTATCCGCACGAACTGTCCGGCGGCCAGCGCCAGCGCGTCAACATCGCCCGCGCGCTCGCCCTCGGCCCCCGCCTCGTCATTCTCGACGAGGCCGTTTCGGCGCTCGACAAGTCGATCGCGGCGCAGGTGCTCAACCTGCTGATCGAGCTCAAGGCCGAGCTCGACCTGACCTATCTGTTCATCTCGCACGATCTCCACGTGGTGCGCTTCATCAGCGACCGCGTGATCGTGATGTATCTCGGCGAGGTAGTCGAGAGCGGCCCAGTCGAGGCGCTGTGGACCGACGCGCGCCATCCCTACACCCGGGCGCTGCTCGCCGCGATGCCGTCGCTCGATCCCGATCGCCGCACCGAGGAAGCCCCGATCACCGGCGACCCGCCCAATCCGATCGACCCGCCGCCGGGATGCCGGTTTCATACCCGCTGCCCGTTCGCCGAAGCGGTCTGCGCCGCAAAAGCGCCGGCCTTGATGTCGACCGGGACCGTGCAACATCAGGCGGCGTGCCATATGATCGACCCGGCGTCCGGCCACAGCCGGGCAACCGCCGTCGCCGAGGATCAGCCCGATGTCCGATGAGGTCACACCCGATCGCATTGCCGCGATGGCGGCGGCCGCCCGCGTTCCGATCTCGCCGGAGGCCTGCGTCAGCGTCACCCGCTCGGTGATGCCGACGGTGGCGCAACTGTCCGCCCATCCGATCACACTGGCGCTGGAGACCGAGCCGTCCAGCTTCACGGTGGTGCAGCGCCGGGAGATCCGCCGGTGAGCGACGTCACAGCGCTGTCGCTCGCCGAGATCGCGGCGGCGATCCGGACCCGAAAGGTGTCGTCCGTCGAGGTGACCCGGGCGCTGCTGGCGCGCATCGCGGCGTGGCAGCCGACGCTCAATTGCTTCGTGCGCCTGGAGGCCGAGGCGGCGCTCGCCCAGGCGGCGGCGGCCGACGCGGCGCTCGTCCGCGGCGACACGGTGGGCGCGCTGCACGGCGTGCCGCTCGCCCACAAGGACATGTATTACGTCGAAGGCGCGCTCGCCGAATGCGGCTCGCGGATCCGCAAGGGCTTCGTTGCGCCCGCGACCTCCACCGCCCTGGTCAGGCTGGCGGCCGCCGGCACGGTGCGGCTGGGCGCGCTGCACATGGCGGAGTTCGCCTACGGGCCGACCGGGCACAACGCCCATCTCGGGCCGGCGCACAACGCCTGGGATCCGACCCGGATCACCGGCGGCTCGTCATCGGGCTCCGGCACCGCAGTGGCGGCGCGGCTGACCTACGCGGCGCTCGGCTCCGACACCGGCGGCTCGATCCGGCTGCCGGCGCATTTCTGCGGGGTGACCGGGCTCAAGCCGACCTACGGCCGGGTGAGCCGCGCCAACGCGATGCCGCTGTCGTTCAGCCTCGACACGGTCGGGCCACTGGCGCGCAGCGCCGAGGACTGCTCGCTCATCCTGGCGGAGATTGCCGGCGCCGATCCCGACGACCCGACCACCGCGGGCGCGCCCGGGTGGGACGTGCGCAAGACCCGACGATCGGTGTCCGATCTCACGGTCGGCATTCCGTCGGCGTTCTACACCGACGATCTCGACCCCGACGTCGCCAGGACGTTCGACGACACGCTGGCGACGCTGCGCCGGCTCGGGGTGAGGACCGTTGCGGTCGATCTGCCGGACCAGGCGGCCGTGAGCGCGGCGGCGCGCGTCGTGCTCGCCGCCGAAGCGACGA
>JBEKZK010000778.1:0-4426 GCA_049509935.1 Xanthobacteraceae bacterium
CGGCATGTTGAACCAGCCGAACTGGTCGATGGCGAGCGACATCAGGATATTCGCCGTGATGGTGAGGCCGGCGAACGCACCGGCGCCCACCTTTTCGACGAACAGCAGCCCGGCCACCACCGCGAAGGCGCCGACCAGTCCGCCGAGCGGAGCCCACCACGGCATGTTGCGGATGCCGTCCAGGCTCGGCAGCGGGCTCGGCAGGCACAGGAACACCACGACCAGGGCCGCCACGATCGGAAGAAACGAGATGGTGCTGGCAAGCCAGGGGTTTTCCAGCGCCCTGCGCAGCGCGCCGTTCATCGGCGGCCCCCACGCCTGCAGCGCGCCGGCGACGAGGATGATGGGATAAAGCCAGGTCGCGTTGATGTTCTGCATCAGGTCCTCCATGTCGTGAGCGTTTGCGCAATCAGCCCGCCCCGGAGTCGATCCGGCAGGCGCCGGCTGTCGCGGGAGAGGGCGACAGCCGGCCGGTCATCCGAACGCGAGCGCACCCGCTATCGCGAGCACGAGCGCCGGCGGCATCACCAGCAGGCCGATCTTGAGGAAGGCCCAGGCGCTCACGCCGTACCCCTCGCGGCGGAGCGCGCCGAGCCACAGAATGGTCGCCAGCGACCCGGTGACCGACAGGTTGGGTCCGAGGTCGACGCCGATCAGCACCGCGCCGCGCACGTGCTCCGGCACCCTGGCGATCTCGACCACCCGGCCCGCCACCAGTCCGGCCGGCAGGTTGTTGACGAGGTTGCAGGTCACCGCGAGCAGCGCGCCCGATGTCCAGGCGGCCAACGCCGCGGAGGTCTGGGCGAGATCGTGCAGCAGTCCGGCCAGGCGGTCGGTGACGCCGGTCTTCTCCAGAGCCTCGACCAGGACGAAGAGCCCGGCGACCAGCGGGAGAACACCCCACGAGACGTGCCTGGCCACCGCCATGGTGCCGCCGCCGGCGCGCACCAGGACGATGACCGCCGTGGCGCAGCCCGCCAGGAACGTCGGCAGGCCGAGCTGGAGGTCGAGCGCCGAGGATGCCAGCAGCACGACCGCCGTGCCGGCGATGCCGAAGGCAGCCATCCTGCCGCCGACCGACAGCTCAGGGACATCGATATCGGCCGAGATCTCCTGGCGCAGCCGTGCGCGCTGCGTCCAGCGGAGAACCGCCCAGGTGGCGAGGATGGAGAGCGCCGACGGCAGGGCATAGCGCGGCAGCCATTGCAGGAGCGGCGGCATATGGTTGCCATAGATGACGAGGTTCGCCGGGTTGGAGATGGGGAGCACGAAGCTCGCCGCATTGGCGATGAACGCGCAGATGAACAGATAGGGCAGGGGATCTTTCGCGTCGGACGCCTTGACGACGGCGGCGACCGCCGGGGTCAGCACCACCGCAGTCGCGTCGTTGGACAGGAAGATCGTGACAACGGTGCCGACGAGGTAGATGAGCGTGAACAGCCGCGATGCGGAGCCGTTGGCGAGGCGGGCGGCACGGGCGGCAAGCCAGTCGAACAGTCCCTCCTGGCGGGCCAGCTCGGCGAGCAGCATCATCCCCATCAGGAACAGGTAGACGTCGGTCCCCTTGAGCACGCCAGCCAGCGCGTCCGCGGCAGGCAGCAGGCCGAGCGCCACGAGGAGCAGCGCGCCTGCCAGCGCCCAGATGAACTCCGGCCAGGAGAACGGGCGCAGGATGACGCCGGCGGTGGCGGCGGCGGCGATTCCCCAGGTCGTCCAGGGTGAAGCGGCGAGCGCGCCGATCATGCCGCCCTCGGACGGGCAGCGCCGCCGCGCCGGGTCGGCTCGGATCCGGACTGCTTCGTCTCCGGCATGAAGATGGCGAAGAACGCCAGCGCGCAGAGGGCGATGCATGCGAGATAGAGAAATCCGGCGGGGAAGCCGAACCATTGCACCACGTAGCCGGAGGTCGCGTTGCTCAGCGCGGCGCCGATGCCGACCGCCAGTGCCGTCAACCCCTGGGCCAGATTGAACCGGCCGGTGCCGCGCATGAGATCGGAGGCGATCAGCACCGAGATGACCCCGAAGATCCCGGCCGCCACGCCGTCGAGCAGCTGGATCGCGACGACGCCGTAGGGGCTGCTGGTGAACGAGAACAGCACGCCGCGCACCGGCAGCACGGCGAGCGCGACGAGAAAGATCGTCTTGCGTCCGAAGCCGCGGGCGGATGCCCGGCCCACCGCAAAGGCGACGCCGACCATCACCAGCTGCGCCGCAATGATGCAGGCCGACAGCGCGATCGCGTCCGATCCCGGATGCTCCTGCGCCAGCACCTGTCCTGCCATCGGCAGCATGGCGGCATTGCCGAAGTGGAAAAGCACGACCGATGCCAGGAAGATCCTCAGGTCGCGCCGACGCACGAGGTCGCGGAGCCGCATCGGCTCGCCGTCGTTGCCGGAATCCTCGCCGCCGCGGGCGCGCTCGTGGTCGATCTCTGCGGGGTTGATGAGGGTGACGGTGGCGGCGCTGGCGATTGCGAAGGCGCACACGAGGTAGAAGATCCATTGGTACCCGAAGTGCTGGCCGAGCAGTCCGGCTAGCCCGGCGGCGACGAAGTTGCCGCCGTGGTTGAAGCTTTCGTTGCGACTGACCCGTGCGTCGAGCAGCCGCCTGCCGACCAGGCCGAGCGAAAGCGCCGCGATCGCCGGCGGGATCACCGCCGAGGCCGCCCCCAGCATCGCCTGTGCGGCCACGACCATGGCGAAATGCGGGAACAGCACGATGAGCAGACAGCCGGTCGCCACGATCAGCCCCGACGCAGCCACCAGCAGCCGTTTCGCCCGGGTCCCATCCACCAGCAATCCGGCCGGCACCTGGCAGATCGCCGCCGCGATCGAGGATGCCGCCATGGCAATGCCGATCGCGCCGGAATCCCAGTGCTCGCCGCCCTTGAGGAAGACCGAGAGATAGGGCCCGACGCCGTCCCTCACGTCCGCCATCAGGAAGTTGATGCCATCGAGGCCGCGCAGCGATCGCCGCGAAGGCTCATCCTCGCTCGCCCGCGCCGCATCCGCCCGATCCTCTCTCACTGCCACGAGACTCAACTGTTTTCTCCTATTGGTTCAGCGAGCATGGCGGGGTGGCCGGGCGGCCCCCCGGGCGGAGGCGGGGGCGCCATGCCGGCTGGCGGAGGTGGCGCCAAGCCGGGCGCGCCGGGCGGCGGCGGCGGCGGGGGCGCCATGCCGGGTGGGGGAGGTGGCGTCAGGCCGGGCGCGCCGGGCGGTCCGACCTGGACCAGCTGGGCTGCGCTGTCACCGATCCGCTGCGCGTCCAACGACTTGCCGAAGGCGCCGGCGACGCCATAGCCCTCGGCGACGAGCACGCGGCCTGCCTGCAGGTGACCGCCGAGCGACCACGCCTGGTCCGGCGGCAGATGGACCTGGGTGCCGTCCTCCAGCAACGCGCCGTTGGTTTCGCCGCGCGGCCCGTAGAGCGGCTCGCGAACCGTTCCCTGCACCTGCAACCATTGAGACCCCATGACGACGGGCTGCGGAGGCATCGCCGGAGGTCCGCTGTCGACGACGCTCTGGCCCGACCCATCGTCGGTGACCGACACGGCTTGAACGATCGGCAAGGCCTGCGCCTTGAGGCCACGGATGGTGACGCTGTCGCCGACCTTGATCGCCTGCACGATCTGCCCGCCGAGATGAGGCGGCAGGTGAACCTGCGTCCCATCCTGCAGGATGACGCCGTCAACGTCGCCGCGCGGTGTCAGGCTGTACTGGGCGACGCTGCCCTTGGTGACCGGGAGCTGCTGGGCATCGTAGATGGCCGTGCCGGGAGGCGCGGCCTGCTGTGCCAGCGCCGGGACGGCGGCAATGCTCGTCAGCAGGGTCGCAGTCAAAAGGTATCCTCGTCTCATCCTGGTTCTCCTTGGTTGGAGTTGACGTCATCCCCAGGATCGCAAGGCCTGTGCCAATGGCAGATGCATTGTCGTTATTGGCTTTTTCCCGCGGCGGGCGCGGCTTCGGTGTCCGCTCCGCGGACGTTCCCGGTCCGACCTTCGGACACCGCGAGCCCGAGCTTGGCGATCTTGTCGTAGAGCAGCTGGCGCCGGATCCCGAGGCGTTCGGCTGCCTGGGCACGATTGCCGTCGGCTGCAGTCAGCGCGCTACGGATCATCTCGGTTTCGAGGCGCATCACGGCCTCCGGCAGCGTTGCGGCGGGCAGGTCGGCGCGCCCGTCGGCGGCGAAGGCCTCGGCGCGGAGGAACGCGAGATCGGCGGCACCGATGAGCGGGCGGCGAACCAGCGCGGCAACCCGCTCGACCGCGTTCCTGAGCTCGCGGACATTGCCGCGCCACGGATGCGCGACGAGCACGGCCGCGGCCTCGGCAGACAGGCGCTTGCGCGGTCCGCGATCGGCTGCGAGCGCGAGGAAATGCTCGGCGAGCGGTACGACGTCGGCGAGGCGCTCGCGCAGCGGCGGC
>JBEKZK010000779.1:0-3080 GCA_049509935.1 Xanthobacteraceae bacterium
GACGACGCCTACGTCAAGGCCGACAACACCACCGTTGCCCCTAAAGTGTCCGGCTATCTGGCAGCCGTCGAGGTCGGCGACAATGAGCCGGTCAGGATCGGCCAGGTCCTGGCCCGGATCGACGACCGAGACTCCCGGGTCGCGCTCGACCAGGCCACGGCCGATGTCGCCGCGGCCCGGGCCGCGGTCGCCAACAAGCAGGCGTCGCTGGAGGCCCAGCAGTCGATCATCGACGCCGCGCGGGCAACCGTCGAGGTCGATCAGGCGGGCCAGACCTTCGCCGAGCAGGAGGACAAGCGCTACACCACCCTGGCGACCACCGGCTACGGCAGCGTGCAGAACGCTCAGCAGGCGGCCTCCCGCATCGCCGTGGCGCGGGCCAGCGTCGCGCGCGACCGGGCCGCGCTCACCACCGCGATCAAGCAGGTCGAGCTGCTGAAGGCCGAGCACGCGCAGGCCCGGGCGGCGCTCGCCCACAGCGAGGCTCTGCTCCGCCAAGCCGAGCTCAATCTGAGCTATACGACCATCGTCTCGCCGATCGACGGCATCGTCGGCAATCGCACCCTGCGCGTCGGCCAGTATGTGCAGGCGGGCACGCAGCTCATGGCGGTGGTGCCGACCGCTGCTGCCTATGTCGTCGCCAACTACAAGGAGACGCAACTCACCGACGTCCGCCCCGGACAGCCCGTCGAGATCGACGTCGACATGTTCCCGGGGACCAAGGTCCGCGGCCGGGTCGACAGCATCGCGCCGGCCAGCGGGCAGGAGTTCGCCCTGCTGCCGCCCGACAACGCCACAGGCAACTTCACCAAGGTCGTCCAACGCATCCCGGTGAAGATCACGCTCGACCCGGGCAGCCCGCTGGCCGGCGGCCTGCGCCCCGGCATGTCGGTCCATCCGACCATCGAGACGAGGACGAAAGCTCAGGCGGCGAGCGCCGCGCCGGCACGCGCCAGTCAGGGAGGCTGACCATGTCGACCCTCGCCCACACTGTGGCGGCCCGGCTTCCGCAAGCCAACACGGCTCCTCCCGGCGTCGACGACAAGGCGAGCCCTGCAATCTGGATCGCCGTGACGGCCGGCATGATCGGCGCCTTCATGGCCATCCTCAACATCCAGATCACCAACGCATCGCTGCTCGACATCGAAGGCGGCATCGGCACCGGCGTCGACAACGGCGCCTGGATCTCGACCTCCTACCTGATCGGCGAGATCGTCGTGATCCCGCTCACCAGCTATCTGAGCCGGGTGTTCTCGTTTCGCGCCTACATCATCGGCAGCGCGTTCTTCTTCGCGCTGTTCTCGATGGCCTGCGCCTTCACCCACGATCTCGGCTCGATGATCGCGATGCGCGCCCTCCAGGGCTTTGCCGGCGGCGTCCTCATCCCGATGGCCTTTACCATGGTCGTCACCAGGCTGCCGAAGCCGCAGCAGCCGACCGGCCTCGCGATGTTCGCGCTGGCTGTCACCTTCGCGCCCGCCATCGGTCCGACCATCGGCGGCTACCTCACGGAGAACTACGGCTGGCAGACCATCTTTTTCATCAACACGGTGCCGAGCCTGATCATGATCGTCGCGCTGTCGATGACGCTCGAACGCGCGCCGATGCGGCTCGACCTCCTGAGGCAGGGAGACTGGGCCGGAATCCTCACGATGGCGATCGGCCTGTCCGCCCTGCAGACGCTGCTCGAGGAAGGCAACAAGGACGACTGGTTCGGATCGCCGTTCATCGTGAACCTGGCGGTGATCGCCGCCGTGTTCCTCGCCGCCTTCCTCTGGCTGGAAATGACCGTCACCAAGCCGCTTGTCGATCTGCGGCTGCTGCGCGACCGCAACTTCGCGGTCGGCACCCTCGCCAATGTCCTGGTCGGCTTCGCGCTGTTCGGAACGGTCTACGTGCTGCCGCAGTATCTCGGCCAGGTCCACGGCTACAACGCCGAGCAGATCGGCAACGTGCTCGCCTGGACCGGACTGCCGCAGCTCCTGCTGATCCCGCTGGTGCCGCGATTGATGAAAGTCGTCGATGCCCGCTACATCGTGTTCGCCGGCATTGCGCTGTTCGCGCTCAGCTGCTTCATGAACACCGGCATGTCGCTCGACTATTCCGGCGATCAGCTTTTCCTGCCCAATATCGTCCGCGCGATCGGGCAGGCGCTGGTGCTCACGCCGCTCACCTCGATTGCGACACAGGCGATCGCGCCGAAGGATGCCGCCAACGCCTCGGGCCTCTTCAACATGCTGCGCAACCTCGGCGGCGCGGTCGGCACGGCGCTGCTCGAGACCATCATTACCAAGCGCGAGCAGTTTCATTCCAACGTCATCGGCCAGTCGGTGACCCTCTATCGTGACGAGGTGCGGCGGCGGATCGACGACATCACCGGCTACTTCGCGTCGCATGGCGTGACCGATGCGGCGCTGGCCCAGCACCAGGCGATCGTTGCGCTCGGCAACGCCGTCAAGCGCCAAGCTCTGATCATGGGCTTCAGCGATACCTTCGAGGTCATCGGTGTCATGCTGGCGATCGCCGCGGTCGCGGTCCTGTTTGCCCGGAGGGGCCCGGTGCGTGCGGGTGCCTCCGCCGCCCACTGAGGGAGGGCGACGCCTCGCTGCTTCGTCAGGAGAACGCCGGCTACGCGTCGCCCGGGTGCAGATGGATGAATGGCCCGCGTGACGGTGGCGACGCAGCAAGGTCGGTCGGTTCGGGCAGTCATCACATTCTGAATGACGGACGAACCGGCTGGTCGGCGCGTCGCACCGCCCGTGCACGACCAATTCGATCATGTGTTCCATGACGATGCCGTAGGGGACTCGGCGGGGCGGAGGCTCAATCGGAGCATGAATGCATTCGGCCAACAACTTATAAACTTCCGCAGATGATGTGCATATTTGTCTAACCTTGGCATTAAGCAGAAATAAACCTTTTTGGCAGAAAATTCCGCGGTTGATGAAGCCTTTGTCGCGTTGGTCCGGCAGGCGCGACGACAGCGGGCCTGCGGCGGGGGGATCGGATGCGGGAAGTGCCGCGCGCTGGCGGACCGCGCTTGCTGCTGGCGACGAGCTCGGTCGCGGCGCTGCTGGCCG
>JBEKZK010000078.1:0-10946 GCA_049509935.1 Xanthobacteraceae bacterium
GCTTCAGCCCGCGCGCGCGCGGCCGCGCCGGACGCATCGAGAAGCCGTTTTCCAACCTGACGATCATCGTGCGCGAAGTTGCGGCCGCCACCGCCGAAGCAGCAGCCTGAGGAGACGACCATGGGTCAGAAGATCAATCCGATCGGGCTGCGGCTGGGCATCAACCGGACGTGGGATTCCCGTTGGTATTCCGGCAAGAACGAATATGGCAAGCTTCTGCACGAGGATATGAAGATCCGCGAAGTGCTGATGAAGAACCTGAAGCAGGCCGCCATTTCCAAAATCATCATCGAGCGCCCGCACAAGAAATGCCGCGTCAACATCCACTCGGCGCGGCCGGGCGTGGTGATCGGCAAGAAGGGCGCCGACATCGAGAAGCTGCGCAAGAAGGTCGCCGAGCTCACCGACTCCGACGTGGTCATCAACATCGTCGAGATCCGCAAGCCCGAGCTCGACGCCCAGCTGGTCGCCGAATCGATCGCCCAGCAGCTCGAGCGCCGGGTCGCGTTCCGCCGCGCCATGAAGCGCGCCGTGCAGTCGGCGATGCGCCTCGGCGCCGAGGGCATCCGCATCAACTGCTCGGGCCGGCTCGGCGGCGCCGAGATCGCCCGCATGGAATGGTACCGTGAAGGCCGGGTGCCGCTGCACACGCTGCGCGCCGATGTCGACTACGGCGTCGCCACGGCGTTCACCACCTACGGCACCTGCGGCGTCAAGGTGTGGATCTTCAAGGGCGAGATCCTCGAGCACGACCCCATGGCGCAGGACAAGCGGCTCGCCGAAGGCGAGCAGGGCCGCCCGCGCCGCGACGCCGCGTGATCGGCGCGGACCAGGAAACGAAAGTCTCGATCCATGCTGCAACCGACCCGGACCAAATTCCGCAAGGCGCACAAGGGGCGCATCCACGGCACCGCCAAGGCCGGGACCGAGCTCAACTTCGGCCAGTACGGCCTCAAGGCGCTGGAGCCCGACCGGGTCACGGCCCGGCAGATCGAGGCGGCGCGCCGCGCCATGACCCGGCACATGAAGCGCGCCGGCCGGGTGTGGATCCGCATCTTCCCCGACGTGCCGGTGTCGAAGAAGCCGATCGAGGTCCGCATGGGCAAGGGCAAGGGCACGCCCGAGCTGTGGGTCTGCCGGGTCAAGCCCGGGCGCATCATGTTCGAGATCGACGGCGTGACGACCCAGGTGGCGCGCGAGGCGCTGGCGCTCGCCGCCGCCAAGCTGCCGATCAAGACGCGCTTCATCGAGCGCATTGCCGAATAGGGGGCCGGTCATGAAGGTCGACGACGTCAGGCAGATGACGGTGGATCAGCTCAACGACGAGCTGCTCAAGCTCAAGAAGGAGCGCTTCAACCTGCGCTTCCAGCGCGCCACCGGGCAACTGGAGAATACCGCGCGGGTGCGCGTGGTGCGGCGCGACATCGCGCGGATCATGACGGTGGCGCGGCAGAAGCGCGCCGGCGACAAGCCGGGCAAGTAGGAGATTCCAGATGCCGAAGCGCATGCTGCAGGGCGTCGTGGTGAGCGACAAGCAGGACAAGACCGTAGTCGTCCGCGTCGAGCGCCGTTTCACACACCCGCTGTTCAAGAAGACGGTGAGGCGGAGCAAGAAGTATCACGCCCACGACGAGACGAACGAGTTCTCGGTCGGCGACCTCGTGTGGATCGAGGAGCACAGCCCGATCTCCAAGCTCAAGCGCTGGGCGGTGTCCCGGGGCGAGAAGAGGGCCAAATGATTCAGATGCAGACCAACCTCGACGTGGCGGACAATTCCGGCGCCCGTCGCGTCATGTGCATCAAGGTGCTGGGCGGCTCCAAGCGCAAGTACGCCACCGTCGGCGACGTCATCGTCGTGTCGGTGAAGGAGGCGATCCCGCGCGGCAAGGTCAAGAAGGGCGAGGTGATGAAGGCCGTAGTGGTGCGGGTGTCGAAGGACATCAAGCGCCCCGACGGCTCGATCATCCGCTTCGACCGCAACGCCGCGGTGCTGATCAACGCCCAGGCCGAGCCGATCGGCACCCGCATCTTCGGCCCGGTGCCGCGCGAGCTGCGCGCCAAGAACCACATGAAGATCATCTCGCTCGCCCCGGAGGTGCTGTGATGGCGGCGCGCATCCGCAAGGGCGACAAGGTGATCGTGCTCACCGGCCGCGACAAGGGTCGCAGCGGCGAGGTCATCCAGGTCATGCGGGCGGAGGATCGCGCGCTGGTGCGCGGCGTCCACATGGCCAAGCGTCACCAGCGGCAGACCGCGGCGCAGGAGGGCGGCATCATCTCCAAGGAGACGCCGATCCATCTGTCCAACCTGGCGCTCGCCGATCCCAAGGACGGCAAGCCGACCAGGGTCGGCTTCCGCATCCTGCCGGACGGCAAGAAGGTTCGCGTTGCCAAGCGTTCGGGAGCAGAGATCGATGGCTGATACCAAGGCGCCTGGGGGCAAGCAGGCCAAGCCCGGCAAGCAGGCCAAGACCGACAAGCAGGCCAAGACCGACAAGCCCGCCAAGACCGACAAGCCCGCCAAGGGCGCCAAGCCGGCGAAGGGCGAGGGCGCGGCCGCCAAGGCAGAGGGCGGAGCCGCCAAGACCAAGACCAAGCCCGAGGCCGGGCATTCGGCGATGCCGGAGAACTATGTGCCGCGGCTGCGCACCCACTTCGACACCGTGGTGCGCGGCGCGCTGACCACGCAGTTTTCCTACAAGAACCCCATGCAGGTGCCGATGATCGACAAGGTCGTCGTCAACATGGGCATCGGCGAGGGCGTCAACGACCGCAAGAAGGTCGAGTCGGCGGCCGCCGACCTCTCGCTGATCGTCGGCCAGAGGGCGGTGATCACCAAGGCGCGCAAGTCGATCGCCACCTTCAAGGTGCGCGAGGGCCAGCCGATCGGCTGCAAGGTGACGCTGCGCAAGACCCGCATGTACGAGTTCATCGACCGTCTGATCAACGTGGCGCTGCCGCGCGTGCGCGACTTCCGCGGGCTCAATCCGAAGAGCTTCGACGGCGGTGGCAACTACACCATCGGCATCCGCGAGCACATCATCTTTCCCGAGATCGACTACGACAAGGCCGCCGAGATCTGGGGCATGGACATCGTCGTCTGCACGACGGCGCGCAACGACGACGAGGCGCGCGCGCTGCTCGCGGCGTTCAATTTCCCGTTCCGGCAGTGAGGGGCGTTGCCTCCTCAAACGCGGATAGCCAGGAGACATAGATGGCGAAAAAGAGCTCGATCGAGAAGAACAACCGCAGGCGCGCGCTGACCAAGAAGTATGCCGGCCGCCGCCAGCGGCTCAAGGACATCACGCGCGACAAGGACCTGCCGATGGAGGACCGCTTCGCGGCGGCGCTGAAGCTCGCCGAGATGCCGCGCAACTCCTCGCGCACCCGCATCCGCAATCGCTGCGAGATCACCGGGCGTCCGCGCGCGTACTACCGCAAGCTCAAGATGAGCCGCATCGCCATGCGGGATCTCGGCTCCAGGGGCCTGATCCCCGGCCTCGTGAAGTCGAGCTGGTGAGGAGGATCGTCGCATGTCATTGAACGATCCGCTGGGAGACATGATCACCCGCATCCGCAACGCGCAGCTGCGCAAGAAGTCGAAGGTGTCGACCCCCGGCTCCAAGCTGCGCGCCCACGTGCTGGACGTGCTCAAGAGCGAAGGCTACATCCGCGGCTATGCCAGCGTCGAGTTCGGCACCCGCTCGGAGTTCGAGATCGAGCTCAAGTACTACGACGGCGCGCCGGTGATCCGCGAGATCGCCCGGGTGTCGAAGCCGGGTCGCCGTGTCTATGTGTCGGTGAAGGCGCTGCCGCGCATCAACAACGGCCTCGGGGTCGCGATTCTCTCGACCCCGAAGGGCGTGATGGCCGACCACGACGCGCGCGACAACAACGTCGGCGGCGAAATCCTGTGCACGGTGTTCTAGCGCGTGGTCCGGCGAAGTGGATACCGGTTCGCCGAACAGAGCACGCGCCGCTCAGTAACGGTCGGAGAAAATTGATGTCGCGCATCGGCAAGAAGCCAGTCGCCATCCCGTCCGGGGTGCAGGCGAGCGTGGAGGGCCAGACCGTGAAGGTCAAGGGGCCCAAGGGCGCGCTGCAGGTGGTGCTGCACGACGACGTCGCGCCGAAGATGGAGGCCGGCACGGTCAGGATCGACCCGCGCGTGGAGACCATCCGGGCGCGCGCCATGTGGGGATTGTCGCGCTCGCTGGTCGCCAACCTGGTGACCGGCGTGACCAAGGGCTTCGAGCGCAAGCTGGAGATCACCGGCGTCGGCTACCGCGCCGCCGTGCAGGGAAGGAACCTGCAGCTGTTGCTCGGCTACAGCCACGAGGTCGCCTATCCGATCCCCGAAGGCATCACCATCACGACGCCGCGCCCGACCGAGATCCTGATCAGCGGCATCGACAAGCAGCAGGTCGGGCAGATCGCCGCCGAGATCCGCGGCTACCGGCCGCCCGAGCCCTACAAGGGCAAGGGCGTGAAGTATGCGGGCGAATACATCTTCCGCAAGGAAGGCAAGAAGAAGTGACGGGAGCTGGTCATGGCTTATCTTAGCGCGATCGATCGACGCAAGGCGCGGGTGCGGCGGGCCGTCAAGGCGGTCGCCAACGGGCGGCTGCGGCTGTCGGTGCATCGCTCGTCCAAGCACATCTACGCCCAGCTGATCGACGACGTGAAGGGCGAGACAGTGGCGGCCGCCTCGTCACTGGAGAAGGCCATGCGCGAGCGCCTGAAGACCGGCGCCGACGTCGAGGCTGCCAAGGAGGTCGGCAAGCTGGTCGCCGAGCGCGCCGTCGCCAAGGGCCTCAAGGACGTGGTGTTCGACCGCGGCCGCTATCTCTATCACGGCCGCGTCAAGGCGCTCGCCGACGCCGCCCGCGAGGGCGGGCTGAGCTTTTAGACTGCATTCGATCGGGATCGGAACGACACATGGCACGTGAACGCGAGCGCGAAGAGCGCGACAGCGAGTTTGTTGACAAGCTCGTGCACATCAACCGGGTCGCCAAGGTGGTCAAGGGCGGGCGGCGCTTCGGCTTCGCGGCACTGGTCGTGGTCGGCGACCAGAAGGGCCGGGTCGGCTTCGGCCACGGCAAGGCGCGCGAGGTGCCCGAGGCGATCCGCAAGGCGACCGACGCCGCCAAGCGCGGCCTGATCCGGGTGCCGCTGCGCGAGGGCCGCACCCTGCACCACGACGTGCTCGGCCACCACGGCGCCGGCAAGGTCTTCTTGCGCGCGGCGCCGCCCGGGACCGGGATCATCGCCGGCGGTCCGATGCGCGCCGTGTTCGAGACCCTCGGCATGCAGGACGTGGTGGCGAAATCGATCGGGTCGTCCAACCCGTACAACATGGTGCGGGCGACCTTCGACGCGCTCAGCCACCAGGACAGCCCGCGTTCGGTGGCGGCGCGCCGCAACCTGAAGGTCTCCGCCCTGCAGGCGCGCCGCCGCGAGGGCGACGGCGAGGCCGCGACGGAGTGACCGCGATGAGCAGCGCAAAAACCGTAAAAGTCCGTCAGACCGGCAGCCCGATCCGCCGCAACATCGACCAGCGGCAGACGCTGATCGGCCTGCACCTCAACAAGATCGGCCGGGTCGCCGAGCTGCCCGACACGCCGTCGACCCGGGGCATGATCGCCAAGGTCAGGCACCTCGTCCGCGTGATCGACGGCGAGCAGGGAGACAAGCGATGAAGCTCACCGACCTCCGCGACAAGCCGGGCGCGCAGAAGCGCGGGCGTCGAGTCGGGCGCGGCATCGGCTCCGGCAAGGGCAAGACCGCGGGCCGCGGCGGCAAGGGCCAGACCGCGCGCTCGGGCGTCGCCATCAAGGGTTTCGAGGGCGGCCAGATGCCCCTCCACCGGCGCTTGCCCAAGCGCGGGTTCAACAACATCTTCCGCAAGGCCTACAACGAGATCAACCTCGGCAAGGTGCAGGCTGCGATCGATGCCGGCAAGCTCGACCCGGCACAGACGATCGACGTCGCCGCCCTGGTGGCGTCCGGGCTGCTGCGGCGCCCGAAGGATGGGGTGCGGCTGCTGGGCACCGGCGACATCACCGCCAAGGTCGGCTTTGCGGTCGCCGGGGCGTCGAAATCGGCGGTCGCGGCGGTCGAGCGGGCGGGCGGGTCGGTGACGATCCTCGCGGCCAAGGCGGAGACGGGCGAAAAAGCCGCCTGATCCCCATATAGCGCCCGTGGGGAACGGCAAGGGAGCCTCGGATGGTCTCGGCAGCAGAGCAACTTGCGGCCAATCTCAACTTCTCCGCCCTCGCCAAGGCGGAGGAGCTCAAGAAGCGCATCTGGTTCACGCTCGGCGCGCTGCTGGTCTACCGGTTCGGCACCTATATCCCGCTGCCCGGCATCGACCCGGCCGCCTGGGAGCGCATCTTCCAGACCCAGTCCGGCGGCTATCTCGGGCTGTTCAACATGTTCTCCGGCGGCGGCATCCACCGGATGGCGATCTTCGCTCTCAACATCATGCCGTACATCTCGGCCTCGATCATCATCCAGCTGATGACCTCGGTGTCCACCACCCTGGAGCAGCTCAAGAAGGAAGGTGAGCAGGGCCGCAAGACGATCAACCAGTACACCCGCTACCTGACGGTGGTGCTCGCCGCCTTCCAGTCCTACGGCATCGCCATCGGGCTGGAGAGCGCCGGCAACGCGGTCTCCGATCCGGGCTGGTTCTTCCGCATCTCGACGGTGATCACCCTGACCGGCGGGACCATGTTCCTGATGTGGCTCGGCGAGCAGATCACCTCGCGCGGCATCGGCAACGGCATCTCGCTGATCATTCTGTCGGGCATCGTGGCGCAGCTGCCGTCGGCGATCTACGGCACGCTGGAGATGGGTCGCACCGGGGCGCTGTCGTTCGGGCTGATCTTCGCCGTGATGGTGCTGTCGGTGGTGGTGGTGGCCTTCATCGTGTTCATGGAGCGCGCCCAGCGCCGGCTGCTGATCCAGTATCCCAAACGCCAGGTCGGCAACAAGATGTTCGAGGGGCAGTCGCAGTATCTCCCCCTCAAGCTCAACACCTCGGGCGTGATCCCGCCGATCTTCGCCTCGTCGCTGTTGCTGCTGCCGAGCACGATCGCGGGCTTCAATTCCGGCCAGGGCTCCGACTGGTTCATCTGGATCACCACCCAGCTCGGCCACGGGCGGCCGGCGTTCCTGGTGCTCTATCTGGCGCTCATCGTGTTCTTCGCGTTCTTCTATACGGCGATCGTGTTCAATCCGACCGAGACCGCGGATAACCTCAAGAAGCATGGCGGCTTCATCCCCGGCATTAGGCCGGGCGAGCGCACCGCGGAATATATCGATTACGTGCTGTCGCGCATCACCGTGATCGGGGCCGCCTATCTGGCCATCGTTTGCCTATTCCCGGAAATGCTGATCTCTTATGCGGCGGTGCCCTTCTATTTCGGCGGCACCTCGCTCCTGATCGTGGTCAGCGTGACCATGGACACGGTGGCGCAGATCCAGAGCTATCTGCTCGCCCACCAGTACGAAGGCCTGATCAAGCGGTCGAGATTGAGGGGAGCCCGGCGGCGATGAGACTGATCCTGCTCGGCCCGCCCGGCGCCGGCAAAGGAACCCAGGCGCAGCAGCTGGTCGATGCCCACGGCATCGTGCAGCTGTCGACCGGCGACATGCTGCGCGCCGCGGCGCGCAGCGGCACGCCGGTCGGGCTCGAGGCCAAGGCGTTCATGGACCGCGGGCATCTGGTTCCCGACGATGTCGTGGTCGGCATCGTGGCGGACCGGATCGTCCAGCCCGACGCCCACGAGGGGTTCGTCCTCGACGGCTTTCCGCGCACCGTGCCGCAGGCCGCGGCCCTCGACCGCATGCTGGCCGAAAAGGATCTCGGCCTCGACGCCGTGGTCGAGTTGCGGGTCGACGAGGCCCAGATGCTGGCGCGCATCGAGAGCCGGGTGGCCGAGATGAAGGCGCGCGGGGAGGCGCTGCGCGCCGATGACAACCCGGAGACGTTGAAGAAGCGCCTTCACGCGTATAAGGAGCAGACCGCGCCCCTGATCGCCTATTACCGGGACAAGGGCGCCCTGCGGACGGTCGACGGGATGGCGCCGATCCCGGAGGTCACGCTGGCGATCGACGCGGCGCTGGCGGACGTGACCGCCCGGCGCGCCGCCGCTCGCCAATCGGCGGCCTCGGCGCGTAAATAGCCGTGTGCGGAGGTTGACGAAACGCCGTGGAATCCGCTAAGAGGCCGCATCCGTTTGGCGACAGTTTGCAGGCGATGCCGGGTTCCGGAAGGCGGAGCGGCGTCGTCTTTGCGTCATGTCAGCTCCCGGGCAGGTTTTTCCACCATTGGATCGCTGTATTTGCGCGTTCAGAGGCGGAGTGAGTGAATTTGGCGCTCGATTGCCTTGACCGGGAAGCATCCCGTTCAAGGCGTTCATGCGTGGATCAGGGTGCAACCGTTAATGACCGGTTGCGGTCGGCAACAGACCGGCCGCGGCCGGCAACAGGAGTGAGGGTCGTGGCCCGAATCGCCGGTGTCAATATTCCGACCAACAAGCGCGCCATCGTGGCTTTGCAGTACATCCATGGCATCGGGCCCAGAAAGGCCAGGGAGATCATGGACAAGGTCGGGATTCCCGACGCCCGGCGGGTGGCCCAGCTGACCGACCAGGAAGTGCTGCAGATCCGCGAGGTGATCGACCGCGACTACGTGGTCGAGGGCGACCTGCGGCGCGAGGTCTCGATGAACATCAAGCGGCTGATGGATCTCGGCTGCTACCGGGGCCTGCGCCACCGCCGCGGCCTCCCGGTGCGCGGACAGCGCACCCACACCAACGCCCGCACCCGCAAGGGGCCGGCCAAGCCGATCGCCGGCAAGAAGAAGTAAGGGCAGAGCATGGGCAAGGAAGCTACCCGCGTCCGCCGCCGCGAGCGCAAGAACATCGCCTCGGGCGTCGCGCACGTGAACGCGTCGTTCAACAACACGATGATCACCATCACCGACGCCCAGGGCAACGCCATTGCGTGGTCGTCGGCCGGCACCAAGGGCTTCAAGGGCTCGCGCAAGTCGACGCCGTTCGCCGCCCAGATGGCCGCCGAGGATGCCGCCCAGAAGGCGATGGAGCACGGCATGCGCACCCTCGAGGTCGAGGTGGCGGGCCCCGGCTCGGGTCGCGAATCGGCGCTGCGCGCGCTGCAGGCCGCGGGCTTCACCATTACGTCGATCAGAGACGTTACTCCTATACCGCACAACGGCTGCCGGCCGCGCAAGCGCCGGCGCGTGTGATGTCGTTTCAACCGGCGGACGCCCCCGGCCGTCCGCCGCCGCCTTCTCTCTCCCACGGGGCGGAGTGGGGTGCGCGGACCCCGCCCGCGCCGCTCAACGCGATGGGTGACGATGTGATCCAGAAGAACTGGCAGGAACTGATCAGACCCGACAAGCTTCAGGTGATGGCGGGCAGCGACCCCAAGCGGGCCGCCACCGTGGTCGCCGAGCCGCTCGAGCGCGGCTTCGGATTGACGCTCGGCAATGCGCTACGTCGCGTGCTGCTGTCCTCGCTGCAGGGCGCCGCCGTGCAGGCGGTGCATATCGACGGCGTGCTGCACGAATTCTCCTCGATCTCCGGCGTGCGCGAGGACGTGACCGACATCGTCCTCAACATCAAGGACATCGCCATCAAGATGCAGGGCGAAGGCCCCAAGCGCATGGTGGTGAAGAAGCAGGGCCCGGGCACGGTGACGGCGAGCGACATCCAGACCGTCGGCGACGTCGTCGTGCTCAATCCGGAACTCGCGATATGCACGCTCGACGAGGGCGCCGAGATCCGCATGGAATTCACCGTCAACACCGGCAAGGGCTATGTGCCGGCCGAGCGCAACCGCCCCGAGGATGCGCCGATCGGCTTGATCCCGGTCGACAGCCTGTATTCGCCGGTCCGCAAGGTCTCCTACAAGGTCGAGAACACCCGCGAGGGGCAGATTCTCGACTACGACAAGCTCACGCTCTCGATCGAGACCAACGGTGCGGTGACGCCCGAGGACGCGCTCGCCTACGCCGCGCGCATCCTGCAGGACCAGCTCAACGTGTTCGTCAATTTCGAGGAGCCCAAGCGCGAGACCGCGCAGGAAGCGATCCCCGATCTCGCCTTCAACCCGGCCTTCCTCAAGAAGGTCGACGAGCTCGAGCTGTCGGTTCGCTCCGCCAACTGCCTGAAGAACGACAACATCGTCTATATCGGCGATCTGGTGCAGAAGACCGAGGCCGAGATGCTGCGCACGCCGAACTTCGGCCGCAAGTCGCTCAATGAGATCAAGGAGGTGCTGGTGCAGATGGGCCTGCATCTCGGCATGGAAGTTCCCGGCTGGCCGCCGGAAAACATCGAGGAGCTGGCCAAGCGCTTCGAGGACCATTACTAAAAAACGCGTCGCGGCCGGGAATGCCCGGCCATGACGACCGAGTGAAAGAGCAGGAACTGCGTCATGCATCACGCGAAGACACACCGCAAATTCAACCGGCGTTCGGACCATCGCCGTTCGATGCTGGCGAATCTCGCCGCTTCGTTGATCAAGCATGAGCAGATCGTCACGACGCTGCCGAAGGCGAAGGATTTGCGCCCCGTGGTCGAGAAGCTTGTCACGCTCGGCAAGCGCGGCGACCTGCACGCCCGCCGCCAGGCGATCGCGCAGATGCGCGACCTCGCCATGGTCAAGAAGCTGTTCGAGGTGATAGGCCCGCGCTATAAGGAGCGTCATGGCGGCTACACTCGCGTCCTCAAGGCCGGCTTCCGCTACGGCGATAACGCGGCGGTCGGGGTGATCGAGTTCGTCGATCGCGACGTCACGGCGAAGGGCAAGGATTCCGGGCCGGTGCAGACCCGCGCCGAGGAACCGGCGTCCGCCGCGGCTTAAAGTCCCTGCCCGCCACAGATAGCGCGCGCTCGAGCGCGCTCTTCTAAAGCC
>JBEKZK010000780.1:0-3073 GCA_049509935.1 Xanthobacteraceae bacterium
CCTGGGGCGGGTTCGACGAGCCGGGCGCGCACGGCCGCTTCGCCCGCGAGCAGGAGGTCTATCTGCAGGCGACGCGACGGTGGCGAAACCTCGGCAAGCCGACGATCGCCGCCGTGCAGGGCCGTTGCATCGCCGGCGGGCTGATGCTGGCCTGGGCCTGCGATCTGATCGTCGCCAGCGACGACGCGCAGTTCTGCGATCCCGTCGTCACCCTCGGGGTGTGCGGCGTCGAGTGGTTCGTCCACCCCTTCGAGCTCGGACCGCGCAAGGCCAAGGAGCTGCTGTGGACGGCGGAAAGCTGGAGCGCCGCCGAGGCTCACCGGCTCGGCATGGTGAACCACGTGGTGCCGCGTGCCGAGCTCGCGGCCTTCACCCTGGCGCTCGCCGCGAAGATCGCCGTCAAGCCGGCGTTCGCGGTGAAGCTCACCAAGGAGGCGGTCAATCGCAGCGTCGACCTGATGGGACAGAACGACGCGATCGAGCAGGCCTTCGCGCTGCATCAGCTGTGCCACGCCCACAACATGATGCAGTTCGGAATGGTGGTCGATCCGGCCGGGCTGCATCCGTCGGTGAAGAAGCCGCCGTCCTGAGCTGAGAGCGCACATGGACCTGACGTTCTCGCCGGAGCAGATTCTGTTGGGCGACAGCGCCCAGCGCTATCTCGCCGACAACTATCCGTCGGTCGCGCGGTCGCGCATCGTGACCGGCAAGCCGCCGGCGCACTGGCGCGAATTCGCCAGGCTCGGCTGGCTCGGGATGCCGCTGCCCGAGGATTGCGGTGGCCTCGGCCAGGGCATGGTCGAGGTCGGCATCCTGATGCAGGCGCTCGGCCGCAACCTGGTGACCGAGCCCTACGTGCCGACCGTCGTGCTGTGCGCCGGCCTGATCGCACAGGCCGGATCGCAGCCTCAGCGGCGCGCCGCGTTGCCAGCCGTCGCGGCGGGCGACAGCCGGATCGCGCTCGCCCATGTCGAGGATCGCGCACGGTTTGCCCTGACCCACGTCGAGACCACCGCCCGCCCCGGCGCCGGCGGCTGGATCCTCGATGGCCGCAAGACGGCGGTGCTCGGCGGCGCCGATGCGGATCAGTTTGTGGTGTCGGCGCGCCTGTCGGGTGCGACGCGCGACCGCGACGGGATCGGCCTGTTCCTGCTGCCGCGAGGAACCGACGGTTTGTCGATCGAGCCCCATGCGACGCTCGACGGCGTCGGTGCCGCGGTGGTCGGGCTCGATCGGGTGGCGGCGGCGGACGACAGCCTGCTCGGCGGCAGCCGCGACGCCATGGCGATTCTCGAGAGCCACGTCGACCGTGCGATCTGCGCGTCGTGCGCCGAGCTGGTCGGCATCATGGACGCCGTGCTCGAGGCGACCGTTGTCTACACGAAGACGCGGATCCAGTTCGGCCAGCCGCTCGCCGCCAACCAGGTGGTGCGCCATCGCCTGGTCGACATGTCGGTCGCCTGCGAGGAGGCGCGCTCCATGGCGCTGCGCGCGGCACTGATCGCCGATGCCGGGGACCCGGCCGCCAGCGCGCTTGCGGCGTCGGCCGCCAAGGTCAAGATTGCGCGCGCCGCCGAGCTCGTCACCGAGCAGGCCGTGCAGCTGCACGGCGGGATGGGGGTGACGGACGAGCTGAACATCGGAGCCTATCTCAAACGCGTGGTGTCGCTCGGCGTCCAGTTCGGCCCGGCCGAGCATCACCTGCGGCGCCACGCGCTCCTGTCGGGACGCGGCACGAGGGCGGCCTGAGAGGTCCAAGCGGCTATGCTGCGGACCGCAACGGAGCAGATGATGGACTTCGCATTCACCGCCGACGAGCGCGCATTCCAGGCCGAGGTCCGGGACTTCCTCGACGCCAGGCTGACACCGGACCTGCGCCGGGCCCAGGCGCTCACGCCGAGCGTCTTCGCCGAGCCCGACGTCACGCGGCGCTGGCATCGCATCCTGTTCGAGCGGGGATGGGCCGCGCCGGCCTGGCCCGAGGAGTTCGGCGGTCCGGGCTGGTCGGTCGCGCAGCGCTACATCTTCGAGGTCGAGACCGCGCTGGCGGGAGCCCCGCCGCTCAACCCGCTCGGCCTGCGCATGGTCGGGCCGGTGATCATGAAGTTCGGATCCCCGGTGCAGCAGAGCTTCCATCTGCCGCGCATACTGTCGGGCGAGGACTACTGGTGCCAGGGCTATTCGGAGCCCGGCTCGGGCTCCGATCTCGCCTCGCTGAAGACGCGCGCGATCCGCGATGGCGAGCACTATGTGGTCAACGGCTCGAAGATCTGGACCACCCACGCCCACCACGCCAACCGCATGTTCGCGCTGCTGCGCACCGGCGACGGAGCGCGCAAGCAGGACGGCATTTCGTTCTTCCTGATCGACATGAGCACGCCCGGCATCTCGACCCGGCCGATTCTCACCATCGGCGGCGACCACGAGGTGAACCAGGTGTTCTTCGACGACGTGCGGGTGCCGGCGGAAAATCTGGTCGGCCGGGAAGGGCACGGCTGGGGCTACGGCAAATACCTGCTGGAGTTCGAGCGCGGCGGCGCCATGGCGTCCGGCCGGCTGCGCGCCGCGCTGCGGGCGGTCGAAAGCCTGGCGCGGCGCTGCCGCGACGGCGAGGAGCCGGTGCTCGGCGATCCGGACGTCGCCCTGCGGCTGTCCGAGATCGAGATCGACATCGACGCCCTGGAGATGACCGAGCTGCGGGTCATGTCGTCGCTGCAGACCGGACAGAATCCAGGCGCCATGTCGTCCTCGCTGCTGAAGCTGCGGGGCAGCGAGCTGCAGCAGGCGATCTCCCGGCTCGCCGTCGCGGTTCTCGGCACCGACGCGCTGTTCTTCGAGCCGCGCCGGCCGCTCTATGCGCTCAACGAGCCGGCGCTGCTGCCCGACGACGCCTTGCCGGTGGTGGCGAAATATCTCGACGCCCGCGCCTACACGATCTTCGGCGGAACGTCGGAGATTCAGCGCGACATCATGGCGAAGGCGCTGATCGGAATTTGAGCCGAGCGAGACACCCATGAGCAGACTGCCCCTGATCGACCCCGACGAGACCACCGGCGAGCTGCGCGCCGCATTC
>JBEKZK010000781.1:0-3073 GCA_049509935.1 Xanthobacteraceae bacterium
CGGCGGTGCCGCAGGCGGCGGGGAGTCCTCCGCCCACGCGGGCGATAAGGTCGCAGCGATGACGGCAAGGGAGAGGATGCGGCAACGGGATGTCAGCACGGGGGCCTCGTCGGGCAGGAAGCGGTTGAGGACATGGTTGCAAGTCAAATCGTAGCGAGCGGTGCGGCGTCCAGTTGCGCTTCTCGGCGTGAACCCCAGTCGCGTGGCTCCCGATCGAATTCGCAGCGCTTCGAATGAAGATGGCAATGGCGGCGAAAGCGTGACCATTTGTCGAATCAAGCGTCCGTCGTGATCCGGGAGCATGCGCTCTCAGGTGCGATCGACCAGCCGCAGATCCTGCAATGTCGGCTCGAGGCTGTGCTCGATGAGATCGGTGACGGCGGCTTTCAACGCCTGATTCCCGGCCGCGTCTCCGGTCGCCGGCACCAGAGAGGAATCGAGCAGGCGGCTCGGACCCTCCAGCCGCACCATGTCGCTGTTGTCGGGCGGCGCGGCCGACCGCTTGTCGATCACCTTGAAGTCGTGTCCGTCGATCAACCTGATCGCATAGAGCGCGTGGAGCTGGGTGTACGACGAAAGGACCGCGTCATGGCTGATGATGCCGACCCCCGCGACGGTGCGGCCCCTGCTCCCGTACGCCGCAGTCGCCTTGGTGATCACCACGTAGGCATCGAGGCCTCGCGGTGAGACTTCGGTGCGGACCAGCTCCTTGATCGGGTCGTCGCGCAGCAGGTTGACGATGGTGACCGGGGAGGCTTGCTCGTGTCCTGTAAATGACGTGCGCCGATAGATCACCGGCTGCACCTGGAAGTGCCGGCTGAGCAGCGCGCCGGTTCGCCCGACGATGAGATCGTCGATCCCCCACGGCTCGATCGAATAGCGCCTGGTCGGACTGTCTGGTCCCACCAGGCCCGCCCTGGTGAACGTCAGCTCGTCGCCGACCGCCGAGACGATGCCGACGGTCCTGAACGTCCGCAGATTGCTCGGCGTCGGCGCCCCGACGGTCGCGCAGGCACCGGCCGCCGCGAGGACAAACGCTGCGGCGACCATCGACATGACGAAGCCGGGCCGGCGCGGACCAGACATGCTACGGGATCCGGACATCGAACGCATAGGACGCCCCGAGGCCGAGCGTGAGCTGGTCGGGCGAACCGCGCTGCGCCACCAGCGGGCTGGCAGCGGCGGACCCGAGCAGCCGATCGTATTCGACGTAGGAGTGGGCCTCCCATTGCGGATTGATCTGATAGCGCACCTGCGTCCCGGCGCCGACCGAATGCGCGCCGCCCTTGGCGTCGAACGGCGCCAGCCCCGAGGCCATCGCCTGCGCGGCGTTGATGCCGAAGTAGGGGGCGGTCGCCCTGGTGTCCTCCAGCGTGAAGCGCGGCCCCGCCGACCAGACGAGGCGCTCCACGACCGGCACGATCACGTCGGCCGAGAGGTCGGCGACGACACCGTGATGACCGCCGAATCCCTGGCGAACCTCGACGCGCGCACGGAGCCAATCGACCGGAAAGTATTCGGCGAAGCCGCCGAGCTCGAGCGCCATGTTGACGTCGCCGAGGCCGGTGAGCGCCGCGTTGTCGGCCGCGTTGCGCGCCGGCCGGAGCTTGCCCACCGGGCCGGCATGAAAGCCGTCGAACTCGACCAGCGTCAGGCTGGCGCCGTCGCGCGGACTGCGGAACCGATCAGGGGTGCCGGCGCGGCGTACCGAGAAGATCGGCACCGGACTGAGCATGTAGGCCTTTGCGCCCTCGAAATCCGGCATGAGCTCGCCGTCGACGCCAACCGTGACGGTCCACAGGCCCGACGGCGACGGCAGGAACGGCAGGGTGACCGGCGGCGGCGGCAGCGTGACGGTTGACTGCGCCGATGCGGCGGTCGGCACCGCCGCCATGATGATGAACGACGCGATGACTTGGAGCGCGCGGGCCATCGGCGTCACCTAAACTGAAGACGGGGCGGGCCCGCGGGTTGCCGACTTGTTTGTGAATACCCGCAGGTCGAGGCCACTGTGGCCCCGCGGCGGCCGGTTGCCGCAATCATCGTCAGCTCTCCGCTCCGTCGCTCACGGACGCGCGGAAACTTGCCGGCGCCGATGTCTTTCGGATGTTCCCAACCGCGCCGATTTGTGACCGACTGGCGTCAAGCTGCCGCAGGGCAATGGTTCGCGGCGTGCATGACCGTCTTGCGGTGCCGGCAAAAGAGCGGCACAAGCTCTTGCCCACCCGACGCGAGGCTGCCGCCGATGTCTGCTGCGCCGACACCAGGTCCCTCCCCGACCTATCTTCCGGTCCGCCAGGAGTGGCTCGATCGGCGCCGAGAGCCGATCCTCGAACCCGATCTGCCGATCGTCGATCCGCATCATCATCTCTGGGACCGACCCGGATGGCGCTATCTGCTGGATGAGCTGCTCGCAGACACCGGCAGCGGCCACAACCTGATCGCCACCGTGTTCGTGCAGGCCCGGGCGATGCACCGCGCGACCGGCCCCGTGGAGATGCAGCCGGTGGGCGAGACCGAGTTCGTCAACGGCGTCGCCGCCATGAGCGCGAGCGGCATCTACGGCCGGGCCAGGGTGTGCGCCGGCATCGTCGGTCATGCGGATCTCGCATTGGGCGATCGAGTGGAGGCGGTGCTGACGGCCCATCTGCGAGCCGGCGGCGACCGCTTCCGCGGCATCCGCCACATCACCGCCTGGGATGCGGATGCCTCGATCCGCAATCCGGCCTACAACCCGCCGCCCCTCCTCCTCGGCGACACGGCGTTCCGCCAGGGGTTCGCCGTGCTCGGCCGCCTCGGCCTCTCCTTTGATGCCTGGCTGTACCATCCGCAGATCGACGAGCTCACCGAGATCGCGCACGCCTTTCCGCAGACGAGGATCGTCCTCGATCACGTCGGCGGGCCGATCGGAATCGGCGCCTATGCGGCCAGGCGCGACGAGGTATTTGCCGGGTGGACGGCGTCGATCAAGGCGCTTGCCGCCGCCGACAACGTCACCGTCAAGCTCGGTGGGCTCGGCATGCGCATGGGCGGCTTCGACTTTCACCAACAGGCCGAGCCGCCGTCCTCCGCG
>JBEKZK010000782.1:0-3069 GCA_049509935.1 Xanthobacteraceae bacterium
AGCTGATCGAGATGTCGAAGAAGAACGTGAACCGTGGCAGGATGCGGTCCGCCGTCATGCCGCGGGCGACGCAGTCCTCGGCATACTGGATCGCCGTGCACAAGGTCAGCGCCATCGCCTCGGCGGGCGTGGCGCCGGCCTGCTGCATGTGCTGGCCGACCACCGAGAGCGGATTCCAGCCCGGCAGCCGCTCATCGGCGAAGGCGATGTGATCGACCAGCACCCGCCGGGCGCCCGGCAGCGCCAGCCGGAAGAACATGTGATTGGCGATGAAATGCGAAATGTAGTCGCTCTGATTGGAGGTCCCGCTGACGCGCTCCCACGGCACGCCGCGCCGGTGCGCCACCGCGAGCAGCAGGGCGAGCAGGGTGAACGGCGAGGGATCGTTGACGGACGTCGAGATGCCGCCGATCTCGATGTCGCGGAAGCAGATCTCCATGTCCTCGACGGTGTTGACGGTGACGCCGCAGGTGCCGAGCAGCTCGGGATCGACCTCGTCGACGTCGTAGCCGCGGTAGATCGAGTTGCAGGGGATCAGGCTGATCGCCGTGGCGCCGGCGTCGAGCAGCCGCCGCACCCGCACATTGTGCTCCTCGGGGGTGCCGAGGCCGATCAGCTGGCGCTGGGTCCAGGTGCGGCCGCGATGCATGGTCGGGTAGATGCCGCGCGTCATCGGCAGGTCGCCGGGAAAGCCGAGATCGCGCATGTAGCGGTCCTGGCTCCAGTCCTGCGGGGTGTAGAGCGGCTTGGCGACGATGCCGGAACGGTTGCGGATCGCCCGGTTGGTCGGCAGCTGCGTCTGATAGCTCCGCGCCCAGGCATCGAGCGCCTGCCCGAACCCCGCCCCGGCCTGGTGATCGCTCATGACGCTTCTCCCTCGGCCAGCGCGCGCCGGGCCTCGCCGGCGAGCATGCGGACCGCCCCGACGATCTCGTCGCGCGAGCTGCCCGGATGAAAGATTCTGGCGACGCCGGCCGCAGCGAGCTCCGGCTCGTCGCCCGGCGGGACGATGCCGCCGACCACGACCTTGATGTGCCCGAGGCCCGCGGCCCGCAGCCCGGCCATCAGCTTGGGCATCAGCAAATGGTCGGTCGCCAGCGAGCTCACGCCGATCACGTCGACGTCCTCCTCCAGCGCCAGCCGGACGACGGTCTCGATCCGCTGCCACGGCGCCGTGTAGACGACCTCCATGCCGGCGTCGCGCAGATAGGCGGCGACGATGCGGCTGCCGCGGTCGTGGCCGTCGAAGCCGATCTTAGTGACGAGAATTTTTGCCGGCCGCTCGCGCGGCCGAGCTGCGTCGCTCATGACCAACCTCCTCGTCGAGACCAATGGCGGCAATCAGGTGGCGCGCGATGGTGCGTGGCGAATCCCCGCCCGGCCGGTACCACACCTGCGCCCAGTTCATCGCGCCGAGCACGAACAGACGCAGATGCCGACGGCTCACCGTGGGCGGCAGCGACAGCGCATCGACCAGCTGCCTGAACCGCCTCTCGTAGCCGTCGCGCAGTACGGTCAGCTCGTCGGTCACCTCCGGCACGTCCTCGGGGAGCACGCGGATCAGAACCTGCGCAAAGTCGGTGCGGTCGAGCAGCATGTCGACGTGCGCCTCGCAGGCGGCGATCAACTGTTGCCGCGGATCGGAGGCGCTCGCAATCGCGGCGTCGACCCGTTCGCTGATGACGTCGATCCCCTCCTGGTAGATCGCCAGCAGCAACGCGGCTTTCGAGGCGAAGTGGCTGTAGATCGCGCCCGGCGTCATGCCGGCGGCCGCCGCGATGTCGCGGATCGAGGTGCCGTGGAATCCACGCGCCCGCAGCAATGCCGCGGCGGCATCGAGGATGTCGCCGCGGCGGCTGTTCTGGCGCACGGCACGGACCCCGGTCGCGCTCATGATCCATGCCGCGTTGAGTGAACGATCGTTCATCTAAGTGTTGCGCCGACCTTCCTGTCAAGGGCATTGCTCCGGCGATCGTGGGCGCTGCGCCGCAACGTCGGGCGACTTTCGGCTACTTGACGGTTCCCGGAGACCATTTCATATGCGACGATGGGGAGATCGCCGGACAACGGCGGCACCTACGCACTACGGGAACGGCTGCGAGGAGATTGGCACGGTGGCGATCGATGCCGGCGCGGGAGCGGACACGTTTCCCAAGCTGCTGATTGGCAACGCCGAGGCGATCGGCCGCAGGACTGCGATCCGCCACAAGGATCTCGGCATCTGGCAGGCCTGGACCTGGGCGCAGGTGCTCGACGAGGTGCGGGCGTTCTCGGTCGGGCTTGCCGAGCTCGGGCTGTCCCGCGCCGACACCTTCGCGGTGATCGGCGCCAATCGCCCGCGGCTCTACTGGGCGATGTGCGCCGGTCAGGCGCTCGGTGCGGTGGCGGTGCCGGTCTATGCCGACGCAGTCGCTGACGAGATGGCCTACGTGCTGGCGCATGCCGAGACCACGATCGCGGTCGTCGAGGACCAGGAGCAGGTCGACAAGCTGATCTCGATCTGCGATCGCCTGCCGCGGCTGAAGCTGATCGTTTACGACGAGCCGCGCGGCTTGCGCGACTACGATCACACCCGGTTGACATCGATCGACGATGTGCAGCGCGCCGGCCGCCGGGCGCTGGCGGCCGATCCGGGTCGCGCCAACACCTGGAAGGCCGGGGTCGCGCTGGGCAAGGGCAGCGATCTCGCCTCGATCCTCTACACGTCGGGAACCACCGGGCGACCGAAGGGCGTGATGCTGACCTTCGACAACCTGGTGATATCGGCGCGCAACGGCAATGCGTTCGATAGGCTCGACGAGAACGAGGAGGTGATCGCCTATCTGCCGCTCGCCTGGATCGGCGACCACATCTTCTCCTACGCGCAGTCCTACGTCGGCGGCTATTGCGTGAACTGTCCGGAGACCGCCGAGACCGTGGTCGAGGATCGTCGCGAGATCGGCACCACCTATGCGTTCGCGCCGCCGCGGGTCTACGAGAACCTGCTGACCCTCACCATGGTCCGCATGGAGGATGCCGGCGCTCTCAAGCGCGCGATGTTCCACTTCTTCATCCGCTTCGCCCAGCGCT
>JBEKZK010000783.1:0-3068 GCA_049509935.1 Xanthobacteraceae bacterium
CGGTGGCGGTCCTGAAGTTGTCGGGCCGACGCCCGGTGCGGGCGCTGTGCGAGGCTTACACCACGTTCTTTCGCGGCATCCCCGATCTCCTCTCCCTGTTCATCGTGTATTTCGGGCTGCAGGCGCTGATCGACCGCATCGCCGGCGCGGTGGCTCCCGGCGTCCATCTGCAGCTCGATGCGTTCGCCGCCGGTGTGGTCGCGCTCTCGATCATCGTCTCGGCCTATTCGAGCGAGGTATGGATCGCGGCCCTCGAGGCGATTCCCCGCGGGCAGCAGGAAGCCGCCCGCTCGCTGGGCCTGAGCCCGCGCGTCACCTTCGTCTTCGTCGTGCTGCCGCAGACGTTGCGGATCGCGCTGCCGGGGCTCGGCAACATCTGGATGGTTCTTCTGAAGGATACCTCGCTGATCTCGACGCTGGCGGCGATGGACCTGCTGCGCGCAGCCTCCGAGGCCAGCCGCAACACCACCCGACCGCTGCTGTTCTATGGTGCGGCCGCCGCCGTCTACCTGGCCATCAGTATCGTGTCGGGAATCGCGCAGGCTGCCCTCGAGAGGCGCTTCTCCAGGGGGCATTCCTGATGCTCGCCGCGCTGTCGGCGTGGCTCGCGGGCATCCTCGACATCGATCTGCTGCGGACCTACGGCTGGCGGCTGATCGAGGGCCTGAAGGTGACGCTGCAGATCGTCGCCATCTCCTGCGGCCTCGGCTTCCTGCTGGCCTATCCGATCTGCCGGGCGCGGATGTCGAAACATGCCGCCCTGGCGACCGGCGCGAGGTGCTACATCACGTTCTTTCGTGGGACGCCGCTGCTGTGCCAGCTCTATCTCGTGTACTACGGCGCCGGCGAGATCCGCCCGGCGCTGACGTCGGTGGGGCTGTGGGCGCTGTTCCGCGAGGCCTATTTCTGCTGCCTCCTCACCTTCACGCTGAATACCGCCGCCTATCAGGCCGAGATCATGCGTGGAGCCATCGCGTCGGTCGCCAAGGGTCAGATCGAGGCGGCGACCGCGCTCGGCCTCGGGCGCTACCGCATCGAGCGTCACATCATCTGGCCGCAGGCCCTGCTGGTGGCGCTGCGCCCGCTCGGCAACGAGCTGATCGGCGTCATCAAGGCGAGCGCGCTCGCGGCAATCGTGACGCTGCTCGATCTGATGGGGCAGACCCGCTTCGTGTTCGCGCGCACCTTCGACTTCTCGGTCTATCTCTATGCGGCAGTGATGTACCTCATTCTGACGGAGGCCATCCGCCGCGTCTGGGATCGCATCGAAAGATCGCTCGGCCGGCATCTGCGTCCGTGGTGACCTGGGTTCGGGCGGTGTCGCGAACGCCGGCGCCGCCGCCAGTGCCGTCGCGAAGCCGGCCGGACGGCTTGTTAATCGATCGGTTATCGCTACCATCCGGACAGGCACCGCCAGGAAGACCGAGCCCCATGAACGACAGATTCCTCGAGACCGGCGTCTTTCTCGCGCCCTTTCATGCGCTGAGCGAAAATCCGCTGTTGGCGCTCGATCGCGACATGGAGCTGCTGATCCATCTCGACCGGCTGAACTATCACGAGGCCTGGATCGGCGAGCACCACTCGGGCGGCTTCGAGATCATCGCCTGCCCGGAGATGTTCATCGCCGCCGCCGCCGAGCGCACCCGCCACATCCGCCTCGGCACCGGCGTGGTGTCGTTGCCCTACCACAACCCGTTCACGGTCGCCGGGCGCCTGATGCAGCTCGACTACATGACGCGCGGCCGCGCCATGTTCGGCGTCGGTCCGGGCTCGCTCGTCTATGACGCGGTCAAGATGGGGCTGCGGCCGGAGGACCAGCGGCGCAAGCTCGACGAGTCGCTCGACGTCATCATGGAGCTGATGCAGGGCCGCATGGTGACCCGGAAGACCGACTGGTTCGACCTGCAGGAGGCGCGGCTGCAGCTCAAGAGCTATTCGCAGCCGATGATGGAGATGGCGGTCGCTTCCTCGCGCTCCCCGGTCGGCGCCGTGGCTGCCGGCCGGCACGGAATCGGCATGATCTCGATCGGCGGCACCTCCGACGAGGCGCTCGCGGCGCACGCCGGCAACTGGGGCACCTACGAGGAGAGCGCCCGGGCGAGCGGCAAGATTCCCGATCGCCGCAAGTGGCGCATCGTCACCTTCGCGCACGTGGCGGAGACGCGCGAGCAGGCGCGCCAGGACGTCAGGTTTGGCCTGGAGGACTTCAAGCGCTACTTCAGCGAGGTGGCGACCTTCCCGATCATCCCGCCCGACATCACGACGGACCCGGCGGAGTACCTGGTGTCGTCGGGGCTCGCCTGCATCGGCACCCCGGACGACTGCGTGCGCCATTTCGAGCGGCTGTGGACCGGCTCGAACGGCGGCTTCGGCGGCGTGCTGCTGCTGGCGCACAACTGGGCGGACTGGCCGGCCACCAAGCGCAGCTACGAGCTGATGGCGCGCTACGTTCACCCGCACATCCAGCGCAATGCCAACGAGCTTCGCGACTGGAGCTACGACGACGCGAAGGCCAAGTTCCAGACCGCCGGCGCCCAATCGAAAGCCGCGGTCCAGGCGGCGATCGACCGGCATCAGGCGCGGAAAGGCTGAGGCAGGGGCGAGCGGAGAGGCCGTTGCAGCATCGGCTCGGCGTCGACATCGGCGGCACGTTCACCGACGTGGCGCTGGAGAGCGGCACGCGGCGCCTCACCGGCAAGGTGCTGACCACGCCCGGCGCGCCGGAGCTTGGCGTGCTGCAGGCGATCTCCGCGGTGCTCACCGAGGCAGGGCTCGAAGCCTCCGCGCTCTCGCTCATCATTCACGGCACGACGCTTGCCACCAACGCGCTGATCGAGCGCAAGGGCGCCGACACCGCGCTGATCACCACGCAGGGGTTTCGCGACACCATCGAAATCCGCCACGAGAACCGCTTCGAGCAATACGACGTCGGCATCGATCTGCCGCCGCCGCTGGTGCCGCGGCGCCGCCGCTTTCCGGTGCGCGAGCGCATCGATGCCGGCGGGCAGGTGCTGGAGCCGCTGTGCGAGGAGCACGTGCGGCGGGCCGCCGACGAGGTCGAGCGGCTC
>JBEKZK010000784.1:0-3062 GCA_049509935.1 Xanthobacteraceae bacterium
CCCACGGATCGGCCAACAGCTCCTTCAGGCCGGCGTCGAATTCGCCCTCGCTGTTCGGCGCGCCGTCGGAGATGAGGACCAGCACCGGCGGAAACATCCGCGCCTGGTCGCCGTGCGGCAAGGCGCGCATCGCCTTGGCGGCGACCGACAGCGCCCCGCCCATGTCGGTTCCCCCGTCCGCCTTCAGATCCGTCCATTCGTAATTCTGGACGTCCGTGGGATCCGGCTGATGCCACAGCGCGCCATCGGAAAACTTGATGCTGCGCACCAGCACCTCGGCATTGGGATTGCCGCCCGCCACCTTGCGCATGTGGGGGATGGCCTCCCTGATCGCGTGGTTCAGCGACTGGATCTTGCCCGCTTCCGCCATCGAGCCGGAGCAGTCGGCGATGAAGATGAAGTGAAGGGTGCGCCGCGCGATGGCGCCGCCAGGCAGGTCATCGTCCGCCATCACACAGGCCCTCTACGGTTGAAATCGCTTGCAATTTACCGCAATGGGTTTGCGCCGGCAAGCGCCAAATGCCCAGATGCTCATCGCGCGCGGACCAGCATGGCGTTCAACCGCTTGGCGACCGGCCGGGCGGGGTCGACCTGCTCCCACGCCCGCACTGCGAGATAGCGGCGACCCTGGTCTTCCAGCAATTCGCCCAATTCCGGCGGAAGCTCGGTCGGAACCACCGGAGGCTCGTTGACTGGCCGCAAAGGGGCGGCGGACGGCCGCGGCGACGGACGGAACTCGAAGGGCTTCGCGATCTCCGGCTCCAGGCGCCCGATGTCCTCGGAGCATCTCCTCACCGCCGCGCGAGCCGCGTCCTGTCGCTTACGGGCGTCCTGCCCGCGGTCCCGCAGCTCGCGCAACTCGTCCGCCGGCGGCGATCCGACGCCGATGTCGGGCTCCCCCCGCTTCAATTTCGCGATCTGCTGCTGGAGCGCCTCGATCCTCTTGTTGAGAACCTTGCGCTCGCGGTTCGGGGCCTTGCCGCCGGGGTGGGCGCGATCGGCATCGTCGCGTTCCCGGCGCGCGGCGGCGAGCTCCGCGTTCGCCCGGGCGATCAGCGCTCCACCATCGGCGCGCCGCTGCGCCTCGAGGGAAGCGCGCGCGCGCGCCAGCTCCGCATCGAGGGCGCTGATCTCGGCGGCGACCGAGTTTTGGTGCTGCACGGCCTGCTCCAACTCGGTCCTCGCGCCGGACAGCTCGCCTTCGGCGGCCGCCCGCTCCTTCGTCCAGGCGGCCCGCTGGCGCTGCTCCTCCGCTTTGTTCGCAGCGTTCTGCCGCGCCTCGATCACCGACTCGGCGAGCTCTTTCACGCCGCGTGCCATCGTGCGCATCTGCTCCACCAGCGGCCCGGCGTGCTCGGCGCGCCGGCTCGGGCGCGTCTGGCCGGCAACGTCGAGCTCGTCGCGAAGCTGCGCCACTCTGCCGGCGAATTCGTCCGGGAGGTCCGCGGTCGCGTATTGCTTGATGATCTGTCTGCAGTCGTCAACGACGCGTTTGGCCCATTCGTCGAGCTCCCGCCATTGCCGCACCAGATCGGCCGCGCGGGCATTCGCCGGCAGCCGCTGGGGCACGACCTTCCACATGTACTCGACTTCCAGCGCCAGGGCGGGCGCTCGACGCGGCGTGTCCGGCCTGGCGGCGTCGAACTGATCGAGCGGAGCCTCGACATCTCCGAGGTCGACCTGGATGCGCTCGCGCAGACCGGCCGGCTCGTCCCAGCCGGCAAGCTGCACGGCCCGGCGCACGTCGCGCAGCCGCCGGCGCGGATGAAACTCGAAGCCGGGGGCACGGGCGACGCCATCGAGGCTCTGCATCATGGCGATGGCGTCCGGCCTCGGCCATTCGAGCTGAATGCCGATCGGGCCGGCGACCAGATCGACGATCAGGCGCTCGACCGAGAGGACCGTTGGCGGGAGCCCGACATCCGACCACACCACCTTCGTGGTGTCCGAGGCGAGCGCCTGGGGAAAGTCGAAGTCGTCCGCCGTGGGCGGGACGAAGATTTTGGCGGCGCGGCGGGGCGCGCCGCGCGCCGGCAGGACCCGGATGTCGGCATCGGGCATGCGGTCGGGCAACGGCGCGTTCCACATCAGGCGCCCGGCCGGCAGGACAATGTCGGGTCCCGGGTAGGCAAATGGTGCGGCAAGCGGCGGGCGCAGGGCGAACGTGCCGTGGCGGTCGGGCAACCCCTCGCGTTCGGCGAGGTGCCAGAACAGCACGCAGAATGCGTTGAACAGCGAACGTGCCAACGCGTCGCGCAGCGGGGCGAGCCAGCGCCGATCGCCTTGCGGGGGCCCGAGCTGCAGCAGGCCGCTGGCGCCGTCGACCACCAGCCAGTCGGCGGGCGGCTCGGGGCCGAGGCGCACCAGCACGCGGTCGCACAGCCTGGCAATTTTTTGCAAGCCCGCCTTATTGGCGCCGAGCGACGGACCGCCGTACACGTAGATCCGCATTCCCGCCGGAATGGCGGACAGCACCGCGTCGAGCAATGCCGCCGATTGCGGCGCTGCTCCCACGGCGACGGCCGCGCTGGTGTGGCCGGCAAGGCGCGGCGCGACATCCGCAGCCGTCAGGCCGGCTGCGCTCTTCCACGGCAGACTCACCGGTGCGCCGGCTCCCGCCTCCCACAACGGCACGATCTCGTCGGCCCGATCGACGATTTCGGACCGTGTCTCGGGCACGATGTCGCCGGCGCGCCCCACGGCTAGGCGATCGCCAGGTCGGCGGCCGCCGCCAGCAGCCATCGGGTCCGCGCCGCCATCCGGGGATCGGCATCATCGACGACATCAGCCATCGCGATCGGTGCGACCATCGTCTGCAGCCGCGTCGGCCCGACCACCTGCTGCCACGTGCGGGCAAATCCGTCCGCGGTGACGTAGGCGTCGGCGTCGGCGAGGCTCCCGGTCGCCAACGCAACGGCCCATTTCCGCGCCTCCTCGGGGGAGGACGGACCCACCGGCACGTCCTTCACCAGGACTTTGGGAAAGACGAAGTCGGCGGCGGTGACGTTTTCGTAGGTCATGACCCGCCGAAAACTCTCGCGGCCGCCGTCCGCGTTGCCGTC
>JBEKZK010000785.1:0-3055 GCA_049509935.1 Xanthobacteraceae bacterium
CGAGCACGATCAGAAAGGCGACATGGCCGGCGAGAATCTGCCATTCGGGGTTGATCCGGGCGCCGATGGTCTGCGCCACGCCGACGACGATCCCGCCGGCCAGCGTGCCCCACAGGCTGCCGAGGCCGCCGATGATCACCGCCTCGAACGCATAGATCAGGCGGGCAGGGCCGATGGTCGGATCGAAGTTGGCCCGGCTGCCGAGAAAGAAGGCGGCGATCGCGCAGACCACGAGCGCCACACCCAGGGCGATTGCGTAGACCCGCCGGTGATCGACGCCCATCAGCTGGGCGGTGGCCGGGTCATCCGAGGTGGCGCGAAAGGCCCGTCCGAGCGCCGTGCGGTAGAACAGATGGTTGAGCGCCACGATGACGGCGAGCGCCGAGAGGAAGCACATGAGCGGCATGACGCCGACCGCGACCCCGCCGCCGAGCGAGAACGAGGCGGCATCGAGGGTGCCGACCGGCAGCCGCCGGGTGTCGGCGGAAAACCCCTCGAGCAGGCCGTTCTGCACGATGATCGACAGGCCGAAGGTGATCAGCAGCGGCGGCAGCACATCGCTTCCGAGCGCGCGGTTGAGCAGCAGCGACTGCAGGCCGTAGCCGACCGCGAACATGATCGGCAGTGCGATCGCCAGCGCGACAAGCGGGCTCAGGCCGGCGGCGGTCGACAGTGCCAGGATCAGGAAGGCGCCGAGCACGATCAGATCGCCGTGCGCCAGATTGACCAGCCGCATGATGCCGAAGTTGATCGACAGCCCGGCCGCGTAGAGGGCGTAGAGCCCGCCGAGCAGCACGCCTTGCAGTACGGTGTCCACCAGGGCCAACATGGCTACAGTCCGAAATACGCGGCGTGGATGGCGTCCCGGGTCAGCTCCGCCGGCCGGCCCGACAGGGTGACCCGACCCTCCTGGAAACAATAGACCCGATCCGCCACCGCGGTCGCCTGCATGATGTCCTGCTCGACGATGACGAGGCTGGTGCCGCGCGCCTTGATGGCGGCAAGCGCCGCGTAGATGTCGCGGATCACGATCGGCGCGAGCCCGAGGCTGATCTCGTCGCACAGCAGGATCCGGGGGTTCGACATCAGGCCGCGACCGATCGCGACCATCTGCTGCTGGCCGCCGGACAGCGCCGTGGCCGATGCGGCGCGGCGCTCCTGCAGCGCGGGGAACAGGCGGTACACCGTCTCCAGGGTCCAGTGGCCGGTGCGGCGCTGCCGGTCGGCGCCGATCAGCAGGTTCTCCTCGACCGAGAGCGAGGCGAACAGGCGCCGTCCTTCGGGAACCAACGCGATGCCGAGCCGGGCAACGTCGCAGGCGCGCATGGCGCCGATCTCGCGGCCATCGAGCCGGATCGCCGACGGACGGCTTTCCAGCAGACCGGCGATCGCCGCCAGGAAGGTCGACTTGCCGGCGCCGTTCGCACCGATGATGGCGACGGTCTCGGCCTCGTCGATCGCGAACGTGATGCCGTACAGCGCCTGGAAGTCACCGTAGAAGGCGACGAGGCCATCGGTTTCCAGCAGCGCCACGCGATGCCTACGCGGCGATGCCGAGATAGATCGCCCGCACTTCCGGCGAGGCCATCACGGTGCGCGGCTCGCCGGACACGATGTTGCGGCCGAAATTGAGCACCGCGAGGCGATCGACCACGGCGAGCAGCGCATGCACGACGTGCTCGATCCACACGATGGTGACGCCGGTCCGCCGGATGTCTCCGATCATCTGCACGAGCTCGGCGCACTCGGCCTCGCTCAGGCCCCCGGCGATCTCGTCGAGCAGCAGCAGCTTTGGCGCGCTCGCCAGCGCCCGCGCGAGCTCCAGGCGCTTGCGCCCGATGAGGTTGAGCGATCCGGCGCGGCGGTTGGCGAAGGCGAGCAGCTTCGTGCGCTCGAGGATCTCGCCGCAGGACTGGACCACGTCGGCCTCGCTGGCACGCCGCCCGTGGGTCGCGGCGACCAGCAGGTTCTCGAACACGGTCAAGTTGGCGAACGGATGCGGGATCTGGAACGACCGGCCGATGCCGGCGATGCAGCGCGCCCGCGGCGGCGTGCCGGTGACGTCGCGGTCGTCGAACCGGATGGTGCCGGCGTCGGAGCGATGCACGCCGGCGATCAGGTCGAACAGCGTCGACTTGCCGGCGCCATTCGGTCCGATGATGCCGAGCGCCTCGCCGGCCGCGACCTCGAGATCGACCCCGTCGACCGCCCGGATCGAGCCGAACGATTTGGTCAACTGCTGGAGCCGCAGGAGCACGCAACCGTCCGCAATGGCTTTCAGGCGATCGGCTGCATCTGGCCGCCGACCGGGATTGCCGGCGCGGTCTTGTTGTCGACGATCACGATGTCGTATTTGGACCCCTCGCGCAGGCGCCACTGGCCACCGACCAGCGGGGTCTTCGCCACATTCTTCTGCGCGAACGGCGGCAGGTTCTTGTTTCCCCATGCGATGTGGCCAACCACGGTGTCGAGGTTGGTGGCCGCGATCGACTGCACGATCGCCTTGGAGCTGCCCACATCGGGGCTGCGCTTGAGCACGTCGACGGCGAGCTCGAACAGCGCGTGCACGAAGCCGATCGGCTGGGTCCACTGCTTGCCCGACGCCTTCTGGTAGGCCTCGGCGATGTCCTTCGCCGAGGCGCCGGTCAGCGACGACTTGAACGGGTGATGCGGCGACCACCACACCTCGGACGACAGGTTGTTGCCGTTGCGGCCGAGCGCCTCGACGGCGACGGGGAAGAGAATCGCCTTGCCGATCGAGGCCGCCTTGGGCTTCAGCCCCTGCTGCAGCGCCTGGTTCCAGAACGTGGTGAAGTCGGGCGGCAGCACCACGCCGGTGATGATGTCGCATCCGCCCTTCTTGAACGCCGCGATCTGCGCGGTGAAATCGTCGGTGAGGTTCTGGTAGCGCCCCGGATCGGTCAGCCGGTAGCCCAGCTTGTCGAGCACCGGCGGGAAGCCCACCTGCTTGTCGCCCCAGGCGTTGCCGTCGCCGTCGTTGGGGAAGAGTCCGCCGACGGATTTGTCGGTCTTGAGCTGGCCCCACATGTTGGTG
>JBEKZK010000786.1:0-3053 GCA_049509935.1 Xanthobacteraceae bacterium
CCCGGGCTGATGATGATGACGCTGCTCACCCAGAGCATCGCCAACGCGTCGTTCGCCATCTACTTTCCGAAATTCGTCGGGACGATCTACGAAATACTCTCGGCGCCAGTATCCTCCTTCGAGATCGTGCTCGGATATGTCGGCGCCGCCGCCAGCAAGTCGGTGGTCCTCGGGCTGATCATCCTGGCGACGGCGGCGCTGTTCGTGCCGCTGCGGATCGCGCACCCGGTCTGGATGCTGGCGTTCCTGGTGATGACGGCGGTGAGTTTCAGCCTGTTCGGCTTCATTCTCGGCATCTGGGCCGACGGCTTCGAAAAGCTGCAGGTGATCCCGCTGCTGGTGATCATGCCCTTGACGTTTCTCGGCGGCACGTTCTACTCCGTGCGCGTGCTGCCGCCGCCGTGGCAGACCATCACGTTGTTCAACCCCGTCGTCTATCTGATCAGCGGATTCCGCTGGAGCTTCTTCGAAATCGCCGACGTCAATGTCGGCGTGAGCTTCGGCGTCACCCTGCTGTTCCTCGCCGCCTGCATGGCCGCCGTATGGTGGATCTTCAGGACCGGCTATCGGCTCAAGAGCTGATCGCCAACGGGATAGGCTTGGGACAGGCTTGCCAAACGCAGCAACGCATGGTTCTCTCGTTGCATATCCCAGGGCGTATACCCCTGGGGCGAGATCTGGATGGAAAATGGTCGGGGGGGGGACGACGATGCTCATTCGATTGGTTAAATTTCTTGCGATTCTTGTGGCAGTTGCGTCGATGCTCGGCGGGGCGTCGACACCGTCTCATGCACATTCCGGCACGGTGCACCTGAGAGTCGTCAGGGCAGGCTTCATTGTCGGCGTCGGAGGTGGCAGCGGCACCCTGACGTATCACGGCAGGACATATCGGCTGAGCGTCGGTGGAATCGGACTCGGCAGCTTTGGTATCGCGAGCGCCAGACTGGCGGGAACCGCCGCCAATCTGCGGACCGCGTCGGACATCGTCGGGACCTACGGGGCGGTAGGCGCCGGGGCCACGTTCGTCGGCGGGGCCCAGGTTGCGACGCTGCGGAACGAAAAGGGCGTCGTCCTTACGGTTCACGGAGTGCAACTCGGCTTTCAGGTATCCCTCGGTCTGGCGGGCATGACCATAGCTTTGCGTTAGGCCAAGCTGACACGCTGGTACAAGCCCGCCGAAGTCCTGAAGATGGCGACGTCGGACAATGCCGAACCCTGGCGCTTTCTGGCGTGCGCAGTCCGTACGAAGGCAAGCTCGGCGTCGTCCAGGAGGGCGCGCTCGCGGACCTGTTGCTCGTTGACGGTGATCCGATCGCGAATATCGAGCTGATCGAATATCCCGCTCGGAGCTTCGTCGTCATCATGAGACGGAACGAATCACAAGAACACGGCCGCCTGAAAGGTCGCCGGAGTTGCAGTGCATGATGATACCGGCGCGAGGTCCCACACTCGCGAGGCACGTCTAAAGGTTACGCGCGATCGGACCGGTTACCGATTGAGCGGATTGGGGAGCCGGGAGACGGCGACCAAAAGTAGTGTTCTCGGCCGCGAATCGCCGTAAACTGTTGCTGCGAGCCTGCAGGCGAAGCAGTAGATACAATCAATAGTTTAGGAGACGTGCGCATGAACCTCCTCATCCGAATCATCACAGTCGCGGCCGTGCTCGGTGCCGGGCTGTTCTTGGTCGGCGCCGCGTCCGCCGAGACGATCACGCTCAAGGCCGACCTGAAGTCCGCCAACGAAATACCGCCGAACGACAGCACCGCCAGCGGAACGGCGGAAGCGACGTTCGACACCGCGTCGAGGACGCTGACGTGGACGGTCAGCTATTCGGGTCTCAGCGGACCCGCGATCGGGGCGCATTTCCACGGCCCGAGCGAACCCGGCAAGATCTCCGGCATTGCTCTGCCGTTTGGCTCGGCGAACAATCCGATCAAGGGTTCGGCGGTGCTGACGGAGGCCCAAGCCGCGGATCTGGTGGCCGGCCGCTGGTATGCGAACATTCACACCGCACGCAACCCGGGCGGCGAGATCCGCGGCCAGATGACCCGATAGCTCAGGCTGCGCCGGCGACCACGTGCCGGGCGGCGCCATCGTCGCCGATCCGCCGTCCCTGCCGATCCAGCATGGCGATGAAATCGGCGGCCGGTAGCGGAGGCGACACCAGGAACCCCTGGCCCTCCTGGACGCCGCAGGCGACGAGCGCGGCGAGCTGCGCCTCGCTCTCGATGCCTTCCGCGACCACGCTCATGTTCAGCTCGCGGGCGAGACGCACCACCATCTCGACGACCGCCGTTGCGGCGGAGTCGCGGCAGATGGAGTCGACGAAGAACTTGTCGATCTTGAGAATGCTGGCGCCGAGCGTCTGGATGTGCGACAGCCCGCTGTGGCCGATGCCGACATCGTCGATGGCGACGCGGAAGCCGAGATCGCGCAGCTGCGTCACGACCGCGGCAGCGCGAGACAGGTCCTCGAACTGCTCACGCTCGGTCAGCTCGAGCACCACTTGGCGCGGCGACACCTTGGCGGCCGCCACGATCAGCCTCAGCTCGTCGATGAAGCCAGCCGCCACGAGATGACGCGGCACGATGTTGACCGAGACCTTGAATTGTCTGTCCCGCGCGAGGGGGAGCCGCAGCTCGCTCAGCGCCACCGACAGGATCTGCCAGGTCATCTCCTCGACGCGCCCGCTCGATTCGGCGAGCTGGATGAACTTCGACGGCGGGATGACGCTGCCGTCCTGGCGAATCCATCGCGCCAGCGCCTCGCAGCCGACGATCGCGCCGGTGCCGAGATTGAACACCGGCTGCAGATACGGCTTGAACTCGCGCGCCGCCAGCCCGGCGTCGATGTCCGCCAGCGGACCGCCGGGCCGCGCGACGGCCCGGCTCAGCAGGACGCCGAAGGCAAGCCCCAGAAGGGCGGCCAGCGCGACGATCGGGAGGTACGGTTCGCGGTTCCAGTCCCACACCGCATTCGTGTCGATGCGAATTCTCGTCCGCAGCGGATAGCGCGCGGAGACCGTGGCAGCGCTGATGATCTCGGACGAGGCG
>JBEKZK010000787.1:0-3051 GCA_049509935.1 Xanthobacteraceae bacterium
TCTGGTCCAGCGCGAGTCGACGGCATCGCCGCTTTCGACAACCCGTCTGTCGCGCAGCGCGGCCCACCGGAGGTCGAGATCACGGGCATACGCCAGCGCCTCCTGTTTGGTCGCGAAACGATGCGGGTCTCTCTCCCAGTTTCCGGAATCGTCCACCATCACCTCGATTCCCCATGACATGATCGTCTCCATACGTCTGCATCGGGCGTCGTATCGGAGCGCCCGGTTTCCCCTGTGCCGCAGGTTGCGGCGCGCATGTCTTCGAGGCGTGCCGGCGCGCAGGATGGCTCGCCGCGGACCGTCATCTCAGGAACGGGTGCTTCATCACGTGCCTGCAGAGAACGCCGGCGCGGAAGCGTGCTCTGTCAATATCGATATGACGGCGTACGCCGGTCGTGGCGTCTGATTGGTCTAATTGTATGCAGGCGGCGCTCCGCTTCGATGTCCCGCGCCCCTCGCGCCATGGCACCCACTGTCGCTGTCGCTTGCGTCGTGCCGGCTCCCCGGCCGGCTCGCTCGAAGCACTTGAAGCATATGAGCTGACGTCGTGGTCTCAAGGTCAATTTTTCACAGACGTCCGGTAAGGTTATTTTCGATAAATCTGCCGTCTGATCGTCGGTTCAAATCGGTTCCCGGCGGGGAGCGCGATGCGCGGGGCGGGCCGGCGAAGCCATGCCGCGCCGGCGATGCCTGACGCGGCGCCGTGCAGTCCAGGATAGCGCTCGCTTCGGTCGCGGCGGCGACCGCCACGGTCGGCGGCGCGCGGAGGGAAGCCGCCGTGTGCGTGCGCCACAGTGTCGCCATATTATTTAGCATTCGGCGATTCCCGACCCTGGCTTTCAGGCGACCGGGGTCCGGCGCGCGGGCGGGTTCGATAGTTCCGCTCTTCCAGTCATTTAGTGGTCCGCTTCTCGTCCGTTTGTTGAGCGATTGTGGTCGCGTTCGATCAAACTGTCGGACGCTACGGCGCAACCTGGGCGTCCTGTTGCTGCGCGCCGTTTGCTAGTGGCTGGACTGGATGTTGAATATTTCGGCCTCAATTGCTCGACATCATTTTTGCCTGACGCCATCGCAGTGATGGTCGTCATAGTCCCTTGCCCCTGGAGGAGGTCCCATTGGCACAGGATCCTGTTGGCGCTTTGTCGAATGCCCGAGAAAGACTGGTGGCGCATTGCCACGTGGTGGCGGGGCGTCTGGCCGAAGGCTGGAAGCCCTGGTCGACGCACGATGTCGATATTCTGGTCCAGGTCGGTGAGGCCATCACCGTTCTGGACCGGTTGATGAAGCAGGAATCGACGATCGTTTCGCCGCCGTCTGCGGCCTCTTCGGCCGGTTTCGCCTTGACTTGAGAATCGTCCATCTTATCGGGGCGGGCCACGCCCCGCAGCACCGACTTGCCGGAGCCCGTCCCAACGCAGCGGGACATGCTCCGGCATCGTCGCGACAGGTTGCGCCGGGCGTGCCCGCGCGGTCGGTCGATCATTCCGGCGACGGAGGCAGCGGAAGGAACCTGCTGGTGCGCCGCTGATAGCTGCGATACGCCTCGCCCCGCGTTTGCGCCATGTAGTGCTCCAGCGGCCGCAGGCCGGAGACGACGACAAACACCCAGTACATGCAGAACGGCCCGAGCAGGGACAGCCAGCCGTAGGGATTGTAGCCCGACAGATCGACCGCCACGACCGGGTAGGCGAGCCACGCCATCCATTCGAAGAAATAATCGGGATGGCGCGACCATCGCCACAGACCGATGTCGCAGACGGCGCGGACGTGAACGTGCCCGGCCTTGAAGCGGCGCAACTGCGTGTCGGCGACGATGCCGGCGGCGACCGCGATGGCGGTGATCAGCGGGCCGAGCGCGTCCTGGATGCGAATGCCGGGGTCCGGATTGTGCGCCGCCAGCGCGACCGACAGCACCAGAGCCAATCCCGCGGCCGCCTGGCCCTGCGCCATCCAGAACATGCGCCGCGACGCCTGCGCCCCCCACCCGGAGATCAGCTCTCGATAGCGCTGGTCGTCGCCGAGACCGTAGGTGCGGACCACACGGCCGATGCCGATTCTCAGCACCCAGACCGCGACGAAGCCGAGCACCATGCTCTGCCGCAGATGCAGCCACGGCGGGTCGGTGAGCGGGAGCACCGCGATGCCGGCGGCGGCGATGCCCACCGCGAACGTCCAGAACACATCCAGCCAGCCGCCGTTGGCGGTCCGGTCCTGTACCCACCAGGCGATCGCCATGCTGGCCGACAGCACCGCCCCGGCGATCGCCGCAATCGTCACCAGCTGCACGAGGCTCATCGCCCGCCCTGGCGGCCGGTCGACCGGACGGCCGTCGGCGCGGGCGGAGCCATCGCGGCGGCGGGCGCCGGTCGCATCCGCGCAACACGGGATGAACCGGACGCCTCAGGCATAGCGGAGATTGGGCTCCAGGCCCATGAGCCAGGCGCCGGTCTCCTGCAGATGGGTGTTGCGGCCCTGCACGTGCTGGGTGATGGTGCGCACGTCGCGCATGCGGCGTTCCAGCGGGCTCGACTTGAAGATCGCGCTCGCGCCCGCAATGTCCCATGCGACGTCGGCGACCGCCCTGGCCTCGTGAATGCCGAAGGTCGTCGCCATGCGGATGTCCATGCGCTGCGCAATGGTGATCTCGCCCGTCTGGATCACCGCCTGCCAGACCCGCTGCGCCGTCGTCTCGACGTTGCTGCGGGCCGATCGCAGGCGGGCCTCGGCCTCGCCGATCTGGAACTGGACCAGATGGTTCTCGCGCAGGGCGAGCCGCGCCATCCATGGCTTCTTGTCGCTCGCCAGCGCGATGACGGCGTCCAGCATGACCCGCGCGACACCCAGCACCAGGCCGGAAAATCCCAGCGCGAACAGGCTGTTCAGCGGAAATCGATAGAGCGGGCCGAGAACGCCGCTGGTGCGCGGCTGCTGCATGTAGATCGAGTAGCCCTGGGGCACGAGGAGGCCGTCGACCTTGAAGCCGCCGCTGTTCGTCGCGTTGAGGCCGAGAACCGTCCAGTTGTCGATCCATTCCACGGTCGAGGCCGGCAC
>JBEKZK010000788.1:0-3048 GCA_049509935.1 Xanthobacteraceae bacterium
AGGCCACCCTACGCTCCCCGCCCGGTCGGGGTCCTGAAAAACCGCCGTACACCGGCTGAAAAACTGCTGAAATTGTGGTAGCGTCGGGCGTGCCGAGGTTTTGCAGAGCTGGTGTGTCCGCCGTGCAATCGACGTTCAGATTCGAGGGATTCACGCTCGACCCGGCGCGCGGGCTGTTGCAGGCCGCCGATCGCGCCATCGAATTGCGGCCCAAGAGCTTCGCCCTACTCAGATACCTCGTCGAGAACTCCAGTCGTCTCGTGAGCAAGGATGAGCTGATCAGGGCCGTTTGGCGCGAAGTTGCCGTGACGGACGACTCGCTGGCGCGCTGCATCAGCGATGTGCGATCGGCGCTGTGCGATACCGAGCAACGGATCATCAAGACAGTCCAGCGCCGCGGATATCTGCTGACGGCACGCGTATCGCGGGCCGCTGGCGAGGAAGAGGCGCCGGGTCGTCCCTCCATTGCCGTCCTGCCGTTCGGGAACCTGAGCCATGATCCGCAGCAGGACTATTTCGTGGATGGGCTCTCTGAAGACTTGATCACCGCACTGTCGAAGTTCCCGGAGCTGCTGGTTATCGCCCGGCATTCGGCATTCAAGTATAAGAACACGCAGCTTGACGCCAAACAGATCGGAGGTGAGCTTGGGGTGCGGTACCTGCTGGTCGGCAATGTGCGCCGAGACGGCAAGAGCATCCGCGTCTCCGCCCAGCTGGTGGATGTCGGCACCGCGACGCAGCGCTGGGCGCAGAGCTACAACCGCGATCTATCGGACATTTTCGCTGTCCAAGACGACGTCACGCAGAACATCGTTGTGACGCTGGTGGCCCACATCGCCAGGTCCGAGCTCGACCGGGCGATCCGCAAACCACCTCAGAGTCTGACGGCTTACGAGTACTATCTCCGCGGTGAAGCAGCGATGAAAAACCCGGAATGGGCCGATTGGGGGGAAATCATCGCAAGGGGTCGCGCCTTCTATGAGCAATCCATTGCTGGCGATTCCCGTTATGCACCGCCATTCCAGGGATTGGCTTACACCTACCTGAAAGCCTATCTCGAGCCCACCAGCTATGGCGCCATCGGAACCGAGTATCACAAACAGGAGACGATCGATCATGCGCTGTCGCTCGCGCAGCGCGCAGTCGATCTCGATGGCAGATTGCCAGAGGCGCACGCAATGCTTGCGCTGGTGCTGCACTGGAAGTATCGACGCGGCGAGGCGATCGCGGAGTTCGAGCGCGCATTCGCGCTCAATCCGAATTTTTGCGATCCGCGTTTCGGCCATGCCCTATGCCAGAACGGCCATGCTCGGGATGCCATCGATTACTTCAACCGCATCATGCGGCTGGACCCGTTTCACTCGCCGCTGACCTATTATTTTCTGGGTAACGCCTACTACCACTGTGATCGCTACGGGAAGGCGCTCGAGCTACTGCGGACAGCGACCAGTCGCTCGCGGGGGATGCTGCCTGCCATCGTCGACCATGCCGCGGCGGCTGCACTGCTCGGACGCGATGAGGAGGCGAGCACTGCGGTCGCGAAAGTGCTCGAACGCCTGCCGGGTTTCGCCATCACGGGGTGGTTGGACTTGATCCGAATGGCAAAGCAGGAGGACGCGGATCGGCTCGCGCGCGGGCTGCGAATGGCCGGACTGCCAGAGTAACCGACCATCGAGCCGCGCTTCTTGGCACCTGACTGATCATGGCGGACTGTCGATCGCATGTCCCCGACACCCATCAAAAGGCGAAGGACGACTTCGATCGGTTCGTCCGCAAACCTTCCCGATCGGCTCCAATGCGATCAGGAGCCGAGGACGCGGCAATGATCGATCACACCGGCATCGGCGTCGCCGACGTCGCCCGTTCCGCGGCCTTTTACGATGCGACTCGGGGCGCGCTCGGCCTTTGCGGGTCATGCAGCTTCCCGAGGACAGCGGAGCCGATGGCGTCGGCTATGGTGTCGATTACCCGGTTTTCTGGATTGACCGCTTTCATCCACACGGCATGAAGCAGCACACCGCCTTCGTGGCCAGGAACCGCGCTGAGGTTGACGCCGTCCACGCCGCCGCGATGAAGGCGGGCGGCATCGATAACGGGCCGCCCGGCCTTCGCGACACCGCCAAAGGTTACCCGCCGGGATACTATGCCGCCTTCGTGCTCGATCCGGATGGCAACAACATAGAGGCGGTCTCCCGCGGCGGCTGAATGTCCGCAGCTGGCTACATTCCACACCGGCCGCCGGCGCGTGTGGGCGTCCGGCACGGGTCCGGCGGCTCGCCTGGCCCTCACAAGTCGATCTGCTCGGCGATGGCCAATACCGTCGACTTTCTGAACGAAGCTGACAAAGGTGCGTGCCCTGATGGTCGCCGTCCGGCCAGCCGGAAACACTGCCCAGAAATCGTTGCGAGGCAATTCCCAATCCTCGACGACTGCCTTGACCGCGCCATCCGTGATCTCGGGCGCAAACATCCATTCGGAAGCAACATGTGCATGGTCGCCTGCCACGCCTCGGACATCATCGGAGCGCAGGCGGCCGGGTGGGAAGCCGGCTGATCAAGCGCGTCAACAACGACGTTCTGGATATCGCCGCCCAGTCCCAGCATGTGGGAACGGATCTCAATGCCATCGCCGACCAGATCATCGCCAGACACGGTCCCGGGTAGCGGCCGTCGCCAGTCAGCTCAGGAACGCCACCGCTTCGCCGCGTCTTCCGACTCACTGCTTAGGCACCGGCGCCGGCGCCGCGTCGGTAAAGCCGATCACCGAGCTGAGCCGCCCGTCGCCGGCAACGACGGCGAAGTCAGTGCCCTTGATATAGAGAGGCGCCTCGGCGGTGCCGCCTGCAACCCAACTGAAGCGAACGTAGTCGTGATGCGCTTCGATGCCGCTCGCGAGATTGAGGCGGTAACCAGGGAAATGCTCCTGGGCGGTGGCGATCATGGCGTCGATGCGGTCATGCCCGACGCCCTCCCGCACCCGGTCGACATAGCTTCCCTCCTCGGTCCAGGTCTTGGCCACCAACTCGCGTCGTCGCCTGGCATCCCGTTC
>JBEKZK010000789.1:0-3048 GCA_049509935.1 Xanthobacteraceae bacterium
ACATCCGGCTGGCGCCGCGGCCCGAGGACATCCACGCGGTGCGCATCGCCGGCGGCGGCGCCAATCTGCTGCTCGGCTGCGACATGGTGGTGGCGGCCGGGCCCGAGGCGCTGTCGCGGGTCGAGACCGGCGTCACCCGGGCGGTGATCAACGCCGCCGTCCAGCCGACCGCCGCCTTCGTCACCAACGGCGACATCGATTTCGGCGTCGACGCCATGCGCAAGGCGATCCGCGACGCCGCCGGCGGCACCGTGAGCTTCGTCGACGGCACCGGGCTCGCCACCGCGCTGATGGGCGACTCGATCGCCACCAATCTGTTCATGGTGGGCTATGCCTGGCAGCGCGGGCTCATCCCGCTGAGCCTCGAGGCGATCCACCAGGCAATCGAGCTCAACGGCGTCGCCGTCGAGATCAACAAGCGCACCTTGGCGTGGGGGCGCCTCGCCGCCCACGACCCCGCCGCGGTCGAGGCGCAGGCCCGCCCGCTGATGCGCGAGGAGCGCCCGACCGAGCAGACGCTCGACGAGCTCATCGCCCACCGCGCAGCCCTGCTCACCGACTATCAGGACGCCGCCTATGCGGCGCGCTACCGCGCCTTCGTCGCCGAGGTCGCGGCCGCCGAGCAGGCAAAAGCGAAGGGACGCAGCGGGCTCACCGCCGCGGTGGCGCGGTCGCTGGCGAAGCTGATGGCCTACAAGGACGAGTACGAGGTCGCCCGGCTCTACGTGTCGGCCGATTTCTGGAACAAGATCCGGTCCCAGTTCGAGGGCGACGTCCGGCTCGAGATCAACCTCGCGCCGCCCCTGCTGGCGCGGCGCGATCCACGGACCGGCGAACTGCAGAAGCGGCCGTTCGGTCCGTGGATGTTCCGCGCCTTCCGGCTGCTCGCCCGGCTCAAGCGCCTGCGCGGCACCCGCTGGGACGTCTTCGGCCGCACGGTGGAGCGCGCGACCGAGCGCCGCCTGATCGAGGACTATCGCGAGCTGATCCGCGAGCTGCTGGCCGATCTCGCTCCGCACAATCACGCGGTGGCGGTCGAACTCGCCGCGCTCCCCGACCACATCCGCGGCTTCGGCCACGTCAAGGAGCGATCCATCGCCCGGGCCCGACAGCGGCAGACCGAGCTGTTGACCCGGTTCCGCGCTCCCGCCGAGCCACGCACCGCGGCGGGGTGACGCTTAGGGTGAGGCTCACCCGGCCCGCGACGCCAAAACGGCGAGCGCCGCGGCGGGCGCGCAGTGCGAGGCCCAGCGGCCGGCATCCGGCGCCACGTCGAGAAGCGAGGCGAACGGCACGTAGGCGCGGCCGAGCCGGCGGGCGAGCTCGCGCAGCATCGTCTCGCCGATGCCGGCGCCGACCACCGGCGCGTCGGCCGGCAGGCGTCGGCGCGACACGACCAGCATGGCGGCGTCGGTCACCAGGCGGATCTGCGCCTCGGCGAAGCAGCGAGCCAGCGCCGCCCATGCCACCTCATCGAGGTCGGCCGCGTCGCGTCCGACGATCCGGGCGAGCCGGGCGCGCGAGGCCGCCGGCGTCTTGTCGCGGCCGTCGGCCGTCGTCATCTGGTCGGCGTCCTCGGGCAGGTCGCCGAGGATCCGGTGCACGTCCGCCATGGTGGCGAAGTGCTCGTTGACCAGCGGCGTCAGCCGGCCGGCGACCGGGGCGTGCCGCGCCATCGCCATCACCGGGCTGCGCACCAGTCCGGTGTAGACGAGCTCGCCGGCCGCGAGCCGCTCGGCGTCGGTATAGCCCGCGGCCGCGATGGTGCCGTTGCACACAGGCACCAGGTCGGTCGTGGTCGAGCCCATGTCGGCGAGCAGCGCCGCGCCGGCGCCCTGCGCGACGAAGGCGGCGCTCGCGTGCCAATTGGCCGAGGCGATGTCCTCGACGTGGTCGGACGCCTGCTCGGGCGCGACGAACCCGGCGCGCCCGGCATAGAGCATCAGCGGGCCCAGATGCCGCGCCGCCAGCTCTGAAAGCGCCTCGACCCCCTCGCGCCTCGACGCGAACGTGTCGGCGAGCTCCGCGGTCATGGTGACGGCGTGGCGCTCGGCGCTCCCCATCGCCGCCGCCGCCCGCGTCAGCGCGTCCGCCACGCTGGCAACACCGAGCCGCAATGGCGAGGCGATCTGCAGCGCCGCGACGACGCGCCCGTTCTCGACGCGGGCCGCCTTGAGGTGCGCGCCACCGATATCCCATCCGATCACCGCCCGCATGTCACCGTCATGATAGCGTGCCCGAGAAGGCACCGGCATTGTAAGGTAAGAGATACGCCATGGAGGTCATCCCGGTCATCGATCTCATGGGCGGAGCCGTTGTCCGCGCCCGCATGGGGCAGCGCGACCGTTATCGGCCGATCGCGACGCCGCTGGCGCCCACCAGCGATCCGGTCGATGTCACCCGCGGGCTCCTTGCGCTGCATCCGTTCGCCGCGCTGTACGTGGCCGACATCGACGCGATCGAGGGGCGCTCCGGCAATCAGGCAATCCTGGAGCGGCTGCACGCCGCGTTTCCCGGCCTTGCGCTGTGGGTCGACAGCGGGATTGCGGATATCGACCGGGCGATCGGCTGGCTCGAACGAAGGCTCGGCGTTCTGGTGCTCGGCAGCGAGACGCTCGCCGATGCCGCGCCGGTGCGGCGGCTCGCCGGGGATCCGCGCGTCGCGCTGTCCCTCGACTTCAAGGAGCAGTCGTTTCGCGGGCCGGCGGCGCTGCTCGCCGAGCCGCAGTGGTGGCCGCGGCGGACCATCGTGATGACGCTGTCGCGCGTCGGCAGCGCGGCCGGGCCCGATCTCGATCGCCTGGCCGCGGTCCGTGCGGCGGCGCCGCAGCCGTGCTGCGTCTACGCGGCCGGCGGCGTGCGCGATGCCGCCGACCTGGCCGCGCTGGCGCGCGCCGGCATCACCGGCGCGCTGGTGGCATCGAGCCTGCACGACGGCCACCTGACGGGAGCGGACATCGAGCATGTAGCCCGGATGAAGCCTTGAGGGCGGCCCGTCTTTCGACGGACTGTTGGCGCAATCCGGGAAGGGCCGTGACGCGGTCGTGA
>JBEKZK010000079.1:0-10934 GCA_049509935.1 Xanthobacteraceae bacterium
CCGGCGCAGTGTGGCAGACCATGCAGTCGGCGGCCTTGGCGAGATACTCGCCACGCCTGATGATATCGGCCTTGACGAGCTCGGCCGGAACGCCGGTTGGGTTGGCTTCGCGGTAGTCGGCAAGCGCAACTGTCGACCCGCCAGCAAACGCGAGCGCCCCAGGCTCGAGGGCGCGCCAGATGAAGACACCGATGGCGAGGACGACAATGACGGCGACGACGATAATGGTGAAGCGCCGCATGACGGTTACGCCTTTCTTGCCGCGATGGCGGTGCGGTCGATCGGCAGGCGGTGCAGTGGCACGCCCGTTGCCGCATAGATTGCATTGCGCAAAGCGGGCGGGCCGGCTGTCGCGCCGGTCTCGCCAATGCCACCGGGATGCTCGCCGCTCTCGATGACGTGGACGTCGATCGGCGGCGTCTCGTCGATACGCAGCATGCGGTAGTTGTTGAAATTCGATTGCTGGATGCGGCCTTTTTCGATCGTGACCTCCCCCCACAACGCCGCGGTAAGGCCGAAGATCAGCCCGCCCTGCAGTTGCGCCACGATGGTGTCGGGATTGACGGCGATGCCGGTATCGACCGCGCAGGTGACGCGCCGCAGATGCACGCCGCCCACGTCATCGACCTCCGCCTCGACCACCGTGGCAACGAAGCTGCCGAACGACGTTTGCACGCTGACGCCGCGTCCGACGCGGGCCGGCAATCGCGAGCCCCAACCCGATTTCTCGGCCGCCAGCTCGAGCGCCGACTTCAGCCGCGGCGTGCCGCCGAGCATGCCGAGGCGGAAGGAGACCGGGTCCATGTTCGCCTTGCGCGCGAGCTCGTCCATGAAGCTTTCGATCGCGAAGACGTTGTTGTTCGGTCCGACGCCGCGCCAGAAACCTGTCGTGACTCCCCGCGGCTCGGCCCGCACATACTCGACGCGCTTGTTCGCGATGTCGTAGGGCATGTCCACGGCGCTATCGACGGCGTCGCCGTCGATGCCATCGTGGAACGCGGGCGGCAGCCAGCGAGCCAGGATCGACGACCCGGTGACCTTGTATTTCCAGGCGACGATCCTGCCGTTCGACAAGGAGGCCGAAATCGTGTCGCGATAGGCCGGCCGGTAGACGTCGTGCTGCATATCCTCTTCGCGCGTCCACACGACCTTGATGGGGCTCGACACCTCTTTGGCGATGCGCACGGCGCTCGCGACCATGTCGGCCTCGAGCCGCCGTCCGAAGCCGCCGCCGATGTAGTGGTTGTAGACCGTCACTTTGTCGATCGGGATGCCTGCCGCCTTGGCAGCATATTCCTGCGCCCGGGTCTGCACTTGCGTGCCGGTCCAGATCTCGCAGCCGCGCGGCGTCAGGCGGACGGTGCAGTTCTGCGGCTCGAGCGTGGCATGGGCAAGAAATGGCAGCTCATAGTCGGCATCGAAACGGTCGCCCTGTGCGAGTCCCTCGTTGACGTCGCCAACCGATTTGGCGACGACCCCGTCCTTCCTGCTGGCCTCGCGCAGATCGTTCCAGAGATCGGCGGTGCCGATCTTGGCGTTCGCGCCCCCGTTCCAGGTGACATTGAGCGCCTCGAGGCCTTGCCAGGCAGCCCACATATGATCGCCGACGACGGCGACGAGATCGTCGAGCACGACGACCTGCCGCACGCCGGGAATCCTTTTTGCGTCGCTATCGTCGACATGCTCGACCTTGCCGCCGAGCACCGGGCAATGGGCGAGCGTCGCAAACTTCATGTCCGGCACCATCGCGTCGATGCCGTAGATTGTCCTGCCGTCGGTCTTGCCCGGCGTGTCGAGGCGCTTGAGCGGCTTGCCGATCAGCTTGAAATTCCTCGGATCCTTCAGCCCGGGCTGCCGTGGCACCGGCAGCTTGCCGGCGGCATCTGCAAGATCGCCGTAGCTCAGCGTGCGGTTGCTCGCGGCATGGATGACTTTGCCGTCAGCCGCGGTGCAGCTTGCCGAGTCGACCTGCCACTGCTGCGCCGCAGCCTCGATCAGCATCGTCCGCGCCGCGGCGCCCGCCGCGCGCAATTTGTCCCAGAACGCGCGAATCGAATTGGAATTTCCGGTGACCTGAACGCCGAAGATCGGATTGCCGTAGAGTTTGTCGCTCGGCGGCGAGTGCTCGAGCACGACTTTGGAGAAGTCGCCGTCGAGCTCCTCGGCGAGGATCATGGCGACCGCGGTGTAGACGCCTTGCCCCATCTCGACCTGCGGCATGACGAGCGTTGTTTTGCCCGTGTTGTCGATGCGGATGAAGGCATTCGCCGCGGACCAACCTTCCGGATGGCCGGGCAGTTGCTCGGATCCGTTGGCCGGCGCAGCCTTCACCGGCCATTGAAACGCCAGAACGAAGCCGCTGGCCAAACCTGTCGCAAGAAGGCCGCGGCGCGAAAGACCTGCTCGTCGGTTCACGGACATGGCGGCCTCCTCAGGCCTCGTCGCCGGCGCGCTTGATGGCCTCGCGGACACGCACGTAGGTGCCGCAACGGCAAATATTGCCGGCCATCGCCGCATTGATATCGGCATCGTCGGGATGTGGGTTCTTGGCGAGCAGAGCCGCCGCCGACATGATCTGACCCGACTGGCAGTAGCCGCACTGGATCACTTCGAGGTCGAGCCAGGCCTTTTGCACTCTGGCGCCGGCTCGTGTCGAGCCAACACCTTCGATCGTGGTGATCGCCCGCTCCCCTATCGACGCGACCGGGAGCAGACAGGAGCGCACCGGATCTCCGTCGATATGCACGGTGCACGCGCCGCAAAGCGCCTTGCCGCAGCCGAACTTCGTACCGGTCATGCCGAGGACATCGCGCAGGACCCACAACAGCGGGGTATTGCCGTCGACATCGATGCTGTGCCCGTCACCGTTCACGTTGAGAGTAATGGCCATGACGTCCTCTCTCTTTGAGCAATCATGGCGGCTTGGGTCTCCGCGATCCATTGCCCGCGAGAAGCGCGAGCTTCGCTTTTGGTTGGCGGAACTAAACCAACGCTTAGAGGAAGCGCGCAACTCCGCTTCCAGCTCCTGCGCTCGTGCCTCCATCGCCCGGAGCGAACAGTCGAAGGTGAAGGAGGAAGACAAGCGGCAAGGCAAACGGCAAGGCAAACGTCCGGCCTCGCACGCATACGGAGCTTCCTCGCCGATCGGCGGTCGCGGAGACTGCCACAAGCCGGCTCACGAGCGCGGCGGCTGTTCCGGAACCAGCTTGAGCATATCGGCCATACGGCTGAGCTCGGGAAGCGAACGCGCTTTCATCTTCCGCATCAGATGCGTGCGATGCACCTTGACGGTCGATTCGGAGATTCCGATATCGTTGGCAATTTGTTTGTTGAGGCGACCGGCCGCCACTTGGACCATGACCTCGCGTTCCCGCAAGGTGAGCGCGTCGAAACGCTCTTTGAGAGCACGCAAGGCCCGGTCACGCTCCCGACGGGCACGATCGCGAGCGAGGCCGCCCTCGACAGCATCGAGCAGATCCTGATCACGGAACGGCTTGGTGAGAAACTCCACGGCACCGCCCTTCATCGCCTGCACGGTCATCGGTACGTCGGCGTGCGCCGTCATGAAGACGATCGGGACTTGTCGATTCGCCACAATCAACTCGCGCTGAAGCTCGAGACCGCTCTGCCCCGGCATTCTCACGTCGAGCACCAGACAGGTCGGGCCATCCGGCGGATCAGCCTTGAGAAAATCGGAAACAGAGGAAAATTGCCGGGTCTCGAGCCCGATCGTCCGCAACAGACGCACACCCCACGCGCGAACATCGGGATCGTCATCGATGCCCGAGACACTGGGATAGTCGTCGCCCATCCCGGTACCCTGCGTTAAGGGAGCGCATCCCTCCCGCCACTCCGCCTGCATCCTACGAGCAATCCGCGGATATGAACAGCACCTGGTGCCTAAGCCGATAGCCGAGGCGCCTAAGCCATCGCTTAGGCGCGGCGGCATTGCTTTGCCGGACACCGTGGCTGACATTCCATGCGTGCAGGCGCGCTGTATTCGGCGCCGATCTCGTGAGGGCGAACAGAGTGCCTGGAAGGCGCAATGTCGGACCGTACACTCATATCGATCGTCGACGACGATGGGCCCTTTCGCGAATCAATGCGAAAACTCGTGGTGTTGCTGGGCTACGCCGTGGAAACGTTTCCGTCGGCTGCCGATTTCCTGGCATCGCGTCTGTTGCGTGAAACCGCCTGCCTGGTCGCCGACGTCAACATGCCCGGAATGACCGGTGTCGAGCTCTACGGACACCTCATCGACCTGGGGCACGCCATCCCGACCATCCTCATGACCGCATACCCGGATGAGGTCGTCAGGGATCGCGCCCTGAAGGACGGAGTGGTCTGCTACCTCGGCAAGCCGGTCGATGACGAGGAGCTCGAGCGATGCCTTCGTTCGGCCCTGAAGCGACAGGGCGATTGCCAAAAATCATGATCCCTCTCGCGAGGGCGGCAAGGTGAACTGAAGCACGGCGCCGCGCGGTTCATTCGCCTCTGCCCACAGCCGGCCACCATGACCGTTGATGATGGACCGGCAGATGGACAGTCCCATCCCAACTCCGCTGATCTTCGTCGTGTAGAAAGGCTCGAATATTCGCTCGACATGTCGCGGATCGATGCCCGGCCCCGAATCCCGGACTTGGACAAGCACGCCGCCGTCCGCCCGGCCCTGTTCGATCCCGATCGACAGCTGTCTCGCCCCATTCTCATCCGAGCTCATTGAATCGACGGCATTGAGGATCAGGTTGACGATGACTTGTTGCAGTTGGACGCGATCGCCCTGGACGGGAACCAGCTCATCCGTCAGCTGGGTATGGACCGCAACTCCGGTCCTCGCGATCACGCTTCGCACCATGAGAATCGCCTCCCGGACCGCCTCATTGAGATCGAACGCGTCCCTTCGCGGAGGCGCTTTCTTGATGTGATTGCGGATGCGACCGACGATATCGTTGGCTCGGTCGACATCCCTGACGACACAGGCGATCGCTTCCCTGGCTTCATCCAGATTCGGCGGCTTCATTGCCAAAAAGCGCAGCCCGGCGCGCGCATTGTTGCGCGCCGTAGCAATGGGGTGGAGGATTTCGTGGGACAGCGAGGCAGCCAATTCTCCCATCGTGCTGACGCGATTGATGTGGGCGAAATCCGACTGCATCTGCTGCAATCGCGTCAGCGCCTGTGTGCGATCCTCGATGTCCGTCAGCAGAACGTACCAGCGGCCGATACGACCGGAGTCGTCGCGAACCGGAATGCCGCGGATGTCGAACCATCGGTATTCACCGTCGAAACGTCGCAGGCGCGCCTCGACCTCGTAGGGAACACCGGAGGCGATCGATCTCCCGAACACCTCGACGAGGTGCGGGAGCTCCTTATCATGGATGATTCCGTTTGTGCCCCAGCTCTTCAGCTCTTGCAGCGGCCGCCCACAATACTCGACGATCTGGCGATTGATTGCTTCGATGTCGCCGTTAGGGTCGAGAATCGCGACGAGACCGGGTATCCCGTCGATTGCCGATCGCAAACTCCGCTCACTTTCGCGCAGCGCCTCTTCCGCGCGAGTGATTGCCGTCACGTCCGTGCCGGTGCCACGATAGCCGCGAAATTCCCCGCTGGAATCGAATACCGGCTTGCCACTGGCTTTCACGTACAGCGGGCCGTTACTGCCGGCGACGCAATAGACGAAGTTGCGGAATGGCTTGCGCGAATCCAAGGTGTCCCGAACGAGCCGCCACTTTTCCGGCTCCGTTTCGAGGTCGAGGGCGTGGTCCCAGTACACAGTGCCGATTCGACCCGCCGGATCGGAGCCAAATGCATTTTCCGTCAACAATGTGAACTTGAAATCCGGGCCGATCTCCCACAGCCAGTCGGACGCGGTTTCGGCGTAATCGCGGAACCTCCCTTCGCTCTCGCGTACCGCCCCTTCGCGATCGGCGAGGTCGCGATAAAGCCGCGAATTCTCCAGTGAAATGGCCGCCTGCGACACAAGCACCTTCAACCTCGTGACGCGGTCGGGAGTGAAGACGTGCGGCGTCAGATTATTCTCGAGGTAGAGCACTCCGATCAATTTCGAGTCGTTGACGAGCGGCAGGCACAGGACAGACCTCGCATTGCGCCCACGGACGTATGGATCGAGGGAATATGTCGAGTGAAGCGAGGCGTTGTCGAGGAGCACACCCTCTCGGGTTCGCATGACGTAATGAACTATCGAATCGGGAACTGCTGCCGCCGACGCATCCCGTCGACGAACGATGATGCCATCCCCGTTGGTCATTGCCTCTGCTTCCTGCCGCAGCTCATTGCCGCGCGACAAGAGCAGAAGGCCTCGCTCGGCGCCTGCGTGCTCGATCGCCAATCGCATCAACGCATCAATCAGTTTTTCCAGCTCGACCTCACCGGAGACTGCCTGCGAGGCCTTGACCATGGTCGCGAAGTCGAGATGCTCGAACGGGGCGGCCATCGTTGCGGCCGCTGCGCGAGCCGCCTCCGGCTGGCGCAAAACGGGATGGAGCGCTTCGAGTTGCCGGACCTTGCCGTACGCGCCCCAACGCAGGTAGCAGGACCGGGCCTCCCGCAGATAGGCGTTGGCAATCGTCTCGAAGCGGCGCGCCGCGTGGAAACGCGCCGCGAGCTCGTTGGCGAGGGCTTCGTTATGGACGAACTCATTCTCGCGCGCCGACTTGATGGCGGCTTCGTAGAGGCGCTCGGCCTCGAGCTCCCGGCCTTCGATACGTGCGATCTCGGCACCGATCAGCGCCACGCGATCCTCGAAGTTTTGCGGGCAACTCGCAGCCCAGTCCCGAAGCTGTCGCTCATGCCGTCGAAGCGCTTCCCGGTGCCTGGCATATGGATCCGGACCCATGGGCTCGCACCGTGCGGCGCGAGCCAACGCGGCGTAGAAGCCCCAGTCCGCCATCTCCGTCAGGAACAGCGCCGGCGCGGCCGAAGTCGCGTACCAACGCTCGGCCCGTTCCGCTGCCTCGACGGCGGCCGCGTGGTCTCCGGCGAAGAAGCGGGCCTGGAGCTTTCGGATCCAGTAGAAACATTCCAGCATGGCGAACGGTGGAAGACCGGTCGTGCGCTCCTCGAAGAATTGCTCCCTGAACCGGCCGTCGTCGAGCGAGCCGAAGCTCGAGGTCTTCCCACGCAGCATCCGAACGAGGGCGAGTGGCTGGGAAATCCTGTCGAGAAAGAATCCAAACGGCTGCATGAATTCCAACGCGCGCTCGGCCTCGCGCTCCAGTTGATCGAGCGGATGCCCGACGGCAAGAAGCAGGGAAGCAAGACCACGGCCGGCGTGGGCGGCAAATGTCGGTTGGCCGTGATCCTTCGACATCTGGAAGGCCCGGCGCGTCGGATCGATGCCGTCCCGGAACGGTCGTGTCCACGGAATCAGGACCGCGAAGTTGAAATAGGTCCTTCCTCCGAAGTGTTTCAGGCCGTAGCGCTCGATCAACTCGCAGGCCATCTTTCCCAGCCGATAGCCTCTGTCGTGCTGGCCGAATCGAGGGCCGGCGATCAGGCCCAAGGATGCGTAGCTGACCGGGGCGGCGTCGCTGTTGCCGCGTTCGAGGCTCAGATTGACCGCTCTGCAGACGTCGAGGGCGTGCAGATTCTCGTCCGTGTACATGGCGGGAATTGTCATGACGGTGAGCAGGTCGAGCGTCGCAAGAGACTCCGCATCATGCATCAGCGGCAGATCGGCACAATCCTCGATCGCGCGACTTCCGAGCCTGGACCAAATCCGCTCATACTCGGCGAGCGCCTCCGCTTTGGTAGGATGCGCCGGCCAGTCGATCCCGACATGCCGCAGGCATTCCAGGCCCACCGCCAAAGCGCGCTCGGCCACGCCGATCATCGTGTACAGCTCCACGCGCCGGCGTCCGACAGCGCATCGCTGGACCGTGTCGACAGCATGCGGAGCGAGCGCCGCCAGACGCTCTTCGGCGGCCTGCAGCAAGCCCATGCACATCTCGCAGTCGGCTGGATGCAGCGCCAGCTCGAACGCGAGCTCCTGCCGGCGGTTCCACGCGTCCGTCGGCAACACCGTCGCACCCGAGCTCAGATACGTCAGCGCGGAAGCGTATGCAGACGATGCCTTGGCGCGCTTTCCGGCGGCCAGGTTCAGCTCTGCAAGCTGCTCGCGTTCCGCAACCGACGCGATCAGGGGCGCGCCGCGGTTGAGCTGGTTGACGATCTCGAAGATGGCCTCGTCGCGGTTTTCCGGTGGCGTGTGCATCACGAGTAGCCGCCCGATCGCCAGATGCACTTGGGCACGCGACTCTTCCGGGATCAACGCGTAGGCTGCCTCCTGCACTCTGTCGTGGGTGAACTTGTAGAAGCGATCTTGCCGCTCGATCAATTGTTGGCGGAGGCCCTCCCAGAGCACCGCATGCAGCTCTTGTTCTGTGATTCCCAGAACGATCGAGAGCATCGCGGCATCGGCGACGTTGCCGAGACAAGCGAGTTGCCGCAAGGCGTCCTGCGTGTCGAGCGGAAGCCGCGTCAGCCTCCCGGCCAGCAGCTCGACGACGTTGTCCGTGTACTGTTTGGCGTGGATGCCGGCGATGTCGAAGGACCATCGCGCCTGCCCGTGATCGAAAGCCAGGAGACCCTCGTCGGCGATCACGTGAAGAAATTGGATCACGAAAAACGGATTGCCGTCGGTCTTCGCGCGCACCAGGTCTGCGAGCGGGGCGGCCTGCTGCGCTCCGATGCGGAGCGAGTCGACGACGAGTCCGCTCAGGTTTTCCGCGGTCAGCGGGCTGAGCTTGATGTCCCGTACGCGTCCGCTGGCGCGAACTGCATCCAGCTTGTGATTGAGCGGATGCGTTGCGGTCAATTCGTTGTCGCGGTAGGCGCCGATCAGCAGCACGTGCCGCACATCCGGATGAATCAACAAATCTTCGAGCAGATCGAGCGTGGCCGCATCGAGCCATTGCAAATCGTCGAGGAACAGCGCCAGCGGATGTTCCGGTTGGGCGAACGCGGCCAGGAAGCGCCGAAAAACCAGTTGAAAACGCCTTTGCGAGTCCTGGGGTGGCAGCGCGGGCACCGGGCTCTGTTCGCCGATGACGAGTTTCAGCTCCGGGACCAGGTCCACCATCAGTTGCCCATTCGGCCCCAGCGCTTCGCGCAGCGCCTCACGCCAGACGGCGAGCTCCACCTCGGTCTTCGCCAAGAGCGGACGGACCAGGCTTCGAAAGGCCTGCGCCAAGGTGTAATAGGGAACGTCTCGCTTGTACTGGTCGAACTTGCCCGCCGCAAACAAGCCGCGCGGCGGCACCAGCACCGGCTGCAACTCGTTCACGACCGAGGATTTGCCGATGCCGGAATACCCCGAGACCAGGACCAGCTCCGGAGTGCCGGCTTTGACGACGCGGTCGAAGGCGGCAAGCAAGGTCCCGACTTCGCGTTCCCGTCCGTAAAGCTTCTCGGGGATCAGCAGCCGATTGGGCGTGTCGCGTTCGCCCAGCGTAAAGTAGTCAACCCGGTTCAGCCCGCTCCATTCGGTCTGGCAGCGGCGAAGGTCGCTGTCGAGACCTGTGGCGGTCTGATAGCGGTCTTCGGCCATCTTCGCGAGCAGCTTCATGACGATGGCGGAAATGACATCGGGGATGTCCCTTCGCCGCTCGGCGGGTGCCACCGGCCGCCTGGCGAGATGGCAGTGCACCCATTCCATGGGGTCCGCGGCCGTAAACGGCAGGGCACCGGTGAGCATTTGGTAGAAGCTGACGCCGATGGCGTACAGGTCGCTGCGGGAATCGATTGACCGATTCATCCGTCCGGTCTGCTCGGGCGCCATGTAGGCGAGCGTTCCGGCGATCGTCTCGGGAGGGTGAGGAGACTGGCGCTCGCGTGCCAACCGCGAAGCGATGCCGAACCCGGTCAGCCGCACCTCGCCGGTCGCGCGGCTGACCAGGATATTGGCCGGCTTGATGTCCTTGTGGACGAGGCTGCGCTGGTGAAGCTTGCCCACAGCCGCCACGATGGCGATGGCGAGGCCCAGGAAGCGTCCCACCTCCATGGGTGCGCCGAGAAGCCTGTCGAGCGGCTCGCCATCCACATCCTCGAGCACCAGCACCGTCCGACCGGCGTCGCGCACGAGGTCCAATGGCCGCGCCGCCCACGCTCCGTCGAGCTCATCCCTCAACTCGTACTCATGGGCGAGGCGGTCGAGGATGGAACGCGACGGGCGTTCCGAGCCAGGCTGGACGGACAGGATCGCGCGCTTCTTGCCGTTGACGTCCAATCGCGCATCACGGCGGAAGATGCGTTCGCCGTCCTCCCACAATACCAGGGAACCGTCATCGAAATACACCGTGCTCGGCAAATACGGCACCATCCGTCAGCTCCCGCATTGGGCCTCCGAATTCGGCTCGGCATACCGAGCCTCACTTGGACCAGGCGCGCGCGGCACATCTCCCTGCGGAAATCTTAGCGCATTGCCTGCGGAATGGCAGCCGTCCGTGGATGTCGTCGATCCGACGTATCGCGGCATCCGCCGAAGGGGAAACCTGGAGATCCCGATGGCCGCCTGCAGCTCGCAACCTTCGGTATCAACCGGACGGAAGCGCTGGAGATCGAAGCGGCGTTGCGCGTGCCTCTAAGCGTTCGCTTAGTGCTGCCAACCATAGGCGAAGCTCGCGCTTCTCACGGGCAATGGAAAGCGGCGATCCAAACCGTCATTTTCGCTCACGCCACGATAATCGCGAGCAACCGGGCGCCCCGATTTGCTGGGCTCCCTCGGGCCACGGCGGGGTGCGGCGCACTCGAGTCCCACGCGGACCATGTGAAAGAAGGGAGATCCAAATGGCCACCACCACGACACTCAAAACATCGATGCCGACTGCACCAGTGCAGGACCAGACCGTCGAGAAGAAGGTCCAGCAACTGCGGGAGCTGTTCGCCGATGCGCCGCAGATTGGCAAGACGGCGCT
>JBEKZK010000790.1:0-3044 GCA_049509935.1 Xanthobacteraceae bacterium
CACTTGCCGGAGGGGGTGGGGAAATTGCCCTCGCGATGCGGCACGAAGCCGTCCGGCGTGCCGACCTTGAGCCGGGCGAACCCGGTCTTGCGCAGCAGCGCCAGGTCGATCCCGGCGAGGACCGGGCTGTTCCAGTCGAGGGCCGCCAGCGCCATCTCCTCGTCGCTGCGCTGCCAGTACGGGTCGTCGAACCCCATGGTGCGGGCGAGCCGGCGAAACAGCTCGGCGTTCGGCACCGCCTCGCCGCGCGGCGCCACGGCGGGCTCGTTCAGGGTCAGATAGAGGTGGCCCCAGGAGAACATGATGTCGAACTGCTCGAGCTGGGTCGTCGCCGGCAGGACGATGTCGGCGTACATCGCCGTGTCGGTGAGAAAGAGCTCGCTGACCACCGTGAACAGATCGTCGCGCGAAAGCCCGCGCTCCACCAGCTCCTGCTCCGGCACCACCACCATCGGATTGGAGTTGTAGACGAACAGCGAGCGGATCGGCGTCTTCAACAGCAGCGCGCCGGTGAGCGCCTGCCCGAGCCGCCATTGGTTGACGACCGGGGTGCCGGGAGGGATCCAGTCGGGCCGGCTCACCGCGTCCCAGTTCACCGGGAAGGCCCAGATCGGCATGTGCAGGATGCCGCCGCCGCAATGGCGCCACGACCCGACCAGCGCCGGCAGGCACGACAGCGCCCGCACCGCGTTGCCCCCGCCGGCGTGCCGCTCGATGGCGACGCCGATGCGGATCACCGACGGCTGCGTGGTTGCGAACTCGCGCGCGAGCGTGCGCACGTCCTCGGCCGGGATGCCGGTCAGTGCAGCGACCCGGTCGGGCGGAAACTGCGCGGCGCGCTCCTCGAGCTCGTCGTAGCCGACGGTGTACTTTCCGACATAATCCTGATCGACCAGCCCCTCGGCGATGATGACGTTGATCATGCCGAGCGCCAGCGCCGCGTCGGTTCCGGGCCGGATGCGCAGATGCCAGTCGGCGCGCTTGGCGGTCCGGGTCGCCACCGGATCGATCACCACCACCTTGGCGCCGCGCGCCTGCGCCTCGGCGATGAACGGCCAGTGGTGGAGATTGGTGCTGATGGTGTTGATCGCCCACAGGACGATGTATTTGGAATGCACGAAGCTTTCGGGATCGACCGCGGCGGTCGGGCCGCACGACATGAAGAATGCGGTGATCGCCCCGGAATCGCAGAAGGTCCGTTCGGAGACCGTGGCCCCGAGCCGGTTGAAGAAGGCGTCGCCGGCGTTGAGGCCGTTGAGCAGACCCTCGGTGCCCAGATAGCTGTAGGGCAGAATGGCCGGCGCGCCGTATCGATCGATGATCGCCGTCCATCGCGTCCTGATCTCGCCCAGCGCCTCGTCCCAGGTCGCGCGGCGGAACTCGCCGGAGCCCTTGGGGCCGGTGCGCATCAGGGGGTAGAGGACGCGATCCTTGCTGTAGACCCGGTTCTCGTAGTCGTTGACCTTGACGCACAGGCCGCCGCGGGTGAACGGGTGGTCCGGGTTGCCGCGCACCGCGATCGCCGTGCCGTCGCGGACCGTGGTGATCATCGCGCAGGTGTCCGGACAATCGTGCGGGCAGGCGCTGAAGACGTCGTGATCGGCCATGTCGATCCTCCGTGGCGGAACCCCGACGCAAGCGTAAGCGGTTCCACCGCCGCCGGCTTTCAACGGCTTGCCGGGCCACCATCAAAAACTTGCTGCCTGGCGCTGCCCGTGTCGCCGCCCGTCGCGAGCCCGTCGCGCCCGACCCGCTTGTCAGCGCCGCGCCGCCGTGACAGGCTGCGGCATCTGTCGACGTGCGGCATCGGGGCGATATGCGCCCTCGTCCTGCTCGGAGGCTTGGCCATGCCGCGAGTTGTCGGACACGGCAAAGCGAAATACACCACGGGCACCTGCCTCGATTCGAGCAGCGGCTGGGGTTGGCGCGGCCTGCTGGCCGAGCGGTGGCATCACTCGGAAGGCGATCTCGGCGAGGTGCTGCCGCGCGACACCGAGGTGATCGTCATGCTGAGCGGGCAATTGCGGGTTCGCCGGCGCGGCGACGGGCAATTGCAGCTGCACGACGCGGTGCCGGGAACGGTGTGGTTGTGTCCGGCCGGCGTTCGCGAGGACATGATCCATCTGTACGGCGAGATCCCAGACAGCATCCACCTCTACCTGCCGGCGCCGGCACTGGCGCGGACGGCGCTGCAGGAGCTCGACGTCGACCCGCAACGCCTGCAGCTGCGCTATGCGGGAGGTTTTCGCGATCCCCTGATCGAGACCATCGGCCGCACCGTCGCGGCGGAGCTGCGCCATCCCGGTCCGGGTGCCGGCCTGCTGGTCGACACCCTGTCGGCGGCCCTCGGCGTCCATCTCATGCGCAGCTATTCGGGCCTGCCGCCGACGCCGCACGCGCCGCAGCCGGCACGGGGCGCGCTCGACCAGCGCCGGCTCGCGCGCGTGCTCGCCTGCATCGATGCCAGGCTCGACCACGATCTGACCCTCGAGGAGCTGGCGCGGGAGGCGTGCCTCAGTCCGTTCCATTTCGCCCGCTCGTTCAAGGCGGCGATGGGCGCTTCACCCCATCGCTATCTGCTGCAACGCCGGCTCGACCGGGCGAAGGCGCTGCTTACAGCCGGCGCGCTGTCCACCACCGAGGTGGCGCTCGCCTGCGGCTTCGCGTCGGCAGCGCATTTCGCCAGCAGCTTCAAGCGGGCCACCGGCGTGACGCCGAGCCGTTTCCGGCGGCTGTGAGCCGGCGCCCGGGAATTGGGAATGGCATTACGGGCATTACGGGTAATTACGGTGACAGTGCACTTAATTGTTCCAATTACGGGCATTACGGTGACAGTGCACTTAATTGTTCCAATTACGGGCATTGCGTAATTACGGTAATTACGGTGACAGAATCGTTTAACGCACTGTCACCGCAATTGCCTCTGAGCCGTCATGCCCGGCCTTGTGCCGGGCATCCACGTCTTGCTGACAGCAAGCAAGACGTGGATGGCCGGGACAAGCCCGGCCATGACGAGCTTTGACACGGTGACAGTGCATTTAGAG
>JBEKZK010000791.1:0-3042 GCA_049509935.1 Xanthobacteraceae bacterium
CGCGACCTCGGCAGTACTGGCGCCCGGCTCGAGCCTGGCGGTCTCGGCCGGCAGCGCCGGCCAGCCACCGCGCGCCTCGATCGCCTCGTAGCTGCGCAGCGCCGCCGACAGGCGCTCGACGGTGCCCTCGTCATAGGTCGGCTCGGGCGATGAGGAGACGACGGCCAACCTCACCGCGCCGGGCGGTGACACCGCGGCGGTGGGCAGCCGCGGTTTCGGCGGCGCGACGATCGGCATGTTGGCCACGGGCGCCGCCTGATCGCGGGGTGCGATCTGCAGCGGTGCCTGCGGGCGGAACTTGTCCCCCGGCATGATCGGCGCGCCGCCGAATTGCGCAACCGCGGACGTCGCCCCAACGACGACAGCGGCAACTGCGGCGCAAAGGTGGAGACGTAGCATCGGTCCTCCCAAGACTTCGTCGGCTCCACCCGCGCCAGCAAGTGTGCGCGCCGTATGGCGAAAGCGTGGCGGCCGCGTTGCGCCGCCATGAGTTTCCGACAACTCGCGGGATTGGGTGAAGAATTTGTTGACGACGCCGCGCGGCGCCGCGGGCATTCCGTCGCGTGAGTCACTGTATTCCGCTGGTCACGGCCCGCCGACGACCAGCACGTGCAGGCGGCGCGGGCCGTGGGCGCCGAGGATCAGGGTCTGGGCGATGTCGGCGGAGCGCGACGGACCGGTGACGAGGTTGATGGTGCGCGGCATGCCGCCGTCGGCGCCGGGGCGCTCGCGCAGGCGCTGCCACAGGGTCTCGTAGTCGCCGGCGACATCGGCGGCCGCCACCACCACCACATGGGTGTCGGGAAGGAAGTTCAGCGTGGTCGGATTGTCGGCCCCGGAGGTCAGCATCAGGGTGCCGGATTCGGCGGCGGCGCCGAAGGCGTGGGAGATCGCGGCGAGATCCGCGCCGCGCGAGGCGCCGATGGTCACCTCGAGCGTGCGCTCCTTCTCCCACGGCATCGCGGCGAGCCGCGGATCGGCGCCGCGGCGGATCGCCATCGGCAGATTGTGCGCGCGCAGGAAACGCGCGACAGCGCCCGGCACGTCGCCCGTCGCCACCTCCTCGACGGTGCCGGCCGCCGCCTCGACCATGGTGCGGAACAGCTCGAGCCGCTCCGGCTGCGGCAGCTGCCCGCGCGCCGGCACCACGCCGCGCGGATGCTCCTTCAGCCGATCCGCCACCGCCTGGCGCCGCGGCGCTTCCCGGCCGGTGACCCCGAGCGAGCGGCGGATCGACGCCAGCATGGTGTCGCGGGCGGTCATTTCACCTTGCGCCGTTTCCATTGCGACTGGAACGTGGCGCCCTGGGGGACGGGAAAATCGCGGTACCTGGTCCAGCCGGAGCCGAGCGGCAGCCAGCGCAGCCGGCCGGTGAACATCCGGGCGAGCGACAGCGCCCGCGCCGCAAACCCGGTGGCCAGTCCGTAGAGCCGCGGGCGCCTGGCGAGGAACGCCCAGACCGCGAGCCCCGAGCGCACGGTCGCCGGCGACAGGTGGCGCTCGAACTCGCGCTCCCGCCACGAGCGCATCATCCGCGGCAGCGGGATGCGCACCGGGCAGACCTCCTCGCAGCGTCCGCAGAACGTCGATGCGTTGGGCAGGTGGCCCGCCTGGTCGACGCCGATCAGGCTCGGGGTCAGCACCGCGCCCATCGGGCCTGGATAGACCCAGCCATAGGCGTGGCCGCCGATCGCGTTGAACACCGGGCAGTGGTTCATGCAGGCGCCGCAGCGGATGCAGCGCAGCATGTCCTGAAACTCGCCGCCCAGCATGGCGGATCGGCCGTTGTCGAGGATCACCACGTGATATTCGGCCGGCCCGTCGGGATCCGCGGGACGGCGCGGCCCGGTCGACAGCGTGGTGTAGACCGCCATCTCCTGCCCGGTCGCCGAGCGGGCGAGCACGCGCAGCAGCTGCGCGACATCCTCCAGCGTCGGCACCAGCTTTTCGATGGTCGCCAGCACGATGTGGATCTTCGGCAGCGTCTGGGTCAGATCGCCGTTGCCCTCGTTGGTGACGATGATCGACGAGCCGGTCTCGGCGACCAGAAAGTTCGCGCCGGTGATGCCGACATCGGCGGCGAGGAATTTCTCCCGCAGGATGGCGCGCGCCTCGGCCAGCAGCGTCGCCGGCTCGGCGAGGTTGCGGTCGCGCGGCAGGTGGGTGTGGACGCGGCGGAAATCCTCCTCGACCTGCTCCCTGTTGAGGTGGATCGCCGGCGCGATGATGTGGGACGGCGTCTCGTGGCGGATCTGGATGATGTACTCGCCGAGATCGGTCTCCACCGGCACCACGCCGTTCCGCTCGAGGAAATCGTTGAGCCCGATCTCCTCGGCGATCATGGTCTTGCCCTTGGTGACGGTCTTCGCCGCCGCCGTCCGGCAGATGCCGAGGATGATGTTGCGTGCCGCCTCGGCATCGAGCGCGTAGTGCACCTGCCCGCCGGCCGCGACGACGCGGGTCTCGTAAGCCTCGAGATAGAGGTCGAGGTGGGCGAGCGTGTGGTTCTTGATGTCGCGCGCCGAATCCCGCAGCGCCTCGAACTCGGGAAGCCGTTCCGCCGCCCGCCGCCGCTGCTCGGTAAAGCCGAGGCCGCCGCCCAGCGCCTTCTGCAGCTGGACGTCGCTCAGCGCCTCCCGGGCGTTGGCCTTGAAGGCCGGCGAGGTGACCCGCAGGGTCATCGGGACCTCTCGCCGATCGGCGGCAGATCGGTCATGCCGGCCAGCACCTCGGCGACGTGACGCGCCGCGATCGGCTTGCCGTCGCGCTGCAGCTTGCCGGCCATGTTCATCAGGCAGCCGAGGTCGCCGGCGAGCAGCAGATCGGCGCCGGTCGCCGCGATGTTGTCGGCCTTGCGGCCGACGATCGCGTTGGAGATGTCGGGATATTTGACGCAGAACGTGCCGCCGAAGCCGCAGCACACGTCGGCATCGCGCATCTCGGCGAGGGTGAGGCCGGCGATGCCGGCGAGCAGCTTTCGCGGCTGCGCCTTGACGCCGAGCTCGCGGAGCCCGGAGCAGGAGTCGTGATAGGTCGCGGTGT
>JBEKZK010000792.1:0-3037 GCA_049509935.1 Xanthobacteraceae bacterium
CGATAGTCCTCGAGCCCCGCGGTCAGCACCTGGCCGGTGTGCGGGTCGACCTCGCGGCCCTCGTAGAGCGCATAGCCGACCCCCTGGATGATCGAGCCGGCGACCTGGCTGCGTGCGAGCTCGGGCGCCGCGATGCGGCCGACCGCGATGCCGCTCATCGCGCGCACCACCCGCACATGGCCGAGCAGGGTGTCGACCTCGACCTCGGCAATGTGGACGGCGCTCGGCGTGCCGGCGCCGGCCTCCACATGGGCGAAGCGCCGCATCATCCAGCCGAAGACGATGCCGATGAACCCGGCCTGATCGAGCGGCGACTCGACGCCAGGCCCGAGGCGGCCACTGTCGGGCGGGCGCTGCGCCACCACGCGGGTATCGGGGGAGGACGCGATCACGGCGCGCCAGTCGGCGTCGTCGCCGATCGGCTGGTTCGACTGGCGCCGCAGCTCGGCCTTGAGCTTGTCGGCCGCCGCAAGGGCGGCCGGCACCACGGTGGCGGTCGACCGGCTGCCGCCCGCCATCGGGCCTTCGGGGAGCGCCGAATCGCCGAGCCGGACCTCGATGTCGTGGGGCGCGACGCCGAAGGCGTGGGCGACGGTGCCGGCGAGCACGCTGCGCACGCCGGTGCCGATGTCCTGGGTGCCGGTGCCGGCCTGCAGGCGGCCGTTGCTGACGGCGAGCTCGACGGCGCTGCCGGGCTGCCAGAAGTAGAGCCAGTTGGCGGCGGCGAAGCCGACGCCGCGGCGATGGCGCCCGCGGGCGGCGCCGTCGGGCCGCCGCGCCCGCCAGGCGTCCTGGGCGGCCGCCCAGGTATACAGCCGGTGACGCGGCGCGTCGGGATCCCAGCGCTGGCGCAGCGCGATCGGATCGACGCCGAGCCGCGCTGCCGCCTCGTCCACCGCCTGCTCGAGGGCGAAGCAGACCACCGGCCCGCCGGGGCCGCGGAACGGCGAGCCGGGCGGCAGGTGGCTGACGACGTCGAAGTCGACGAGCTCCTTGGCCTCGGCCCGGTAGATCATCCGCGCCAGCCCGGCGATGGTCGAGTTCACGCCGATGCCGGCGTCGGACCAGGCCTTGACGGAGAGCGCCTTGAGCGATCCGTCGCGCCCCGGCAGCAGAGACACCGCGAGCTCGGCGCCCGGCCGATAGCCGGTGACGGTGAGCTCCTCGTGGCGGTCGAGCGCGACGCGGACCGGCGCGCCGGCGGCGCGCGCGAGCTCGATCGCCGCCACGGTCTCGGCGCGCAGGCCGCCCTTGGAGCCGAAGCCGCCGCCGACGTGCTCGGCGATCACCCGGACATGCCCGGGCGGCAACCCATATTTCTTGGCGATCAGCTTGGCGAGCTGCGCCGCCGCCTGGGTCGAGGCATGCACGGTGAGCCGCTCGCCGTCGAAGCGGGCGACCGCGGCATGCGGCTCGAACGCAGTGTGGCACTGCGCGCCGGTGCGCCAGATGCCCTCGACCAGCAGCGGATCGGCGGCGGCCCTGGCGGCCGCGAGCATCTTGCGCGCCTTGCCGGGCTTGTCGGACAGCGCGCCCGACGGCCCGCGCAGATTGCCCTTCCACGGCGACGGCAGCAGCGGGCCTTCGGAGCTGTTGGGCGCGCCCTTGAAGAACCCCGGGAAGACCACCGGCGCGTCGCCGCGGCGCGCCGCATCGAGGCCGATGACCGACGGCAGCGGCTCGTAGCGCACGGTGATCGCCTCGAGCGCGGCGCGGGCGGCGCGGCGGTCGGCCGCCGCGACCGCGGCGACCTCCTGGCCGGCGAAGCGCACGGTCTTGTCCGCCGCCAGCAGCGAGATGACGGCGGCGACGCCGGGAAGCCGGCGCGCCGCCTCGAGATCGAGCGCCGTCACCCGGGCGTGGGCATGCGGCGAGCGCAGGATCGCGCCCTCGAGCTGCCCCGGATGGGCGATGTCGACGGTGTATCTGGCGCGGCCCGTCACCTTGTCGCGCGCCTCGACGCGCGGCGCCGCCGCCTCCGGCCCGTCGTGGCGTCCCGAGCAGGCCTCGGCGACGGCACGGAAAATGTTCTCGTAGGCGGCGCAGCGGCACAGATGCCCGGCGAGTGCGGCGGCGATCTCCTCGCGCGACGGCTCCGCGGTGCCCCGGGTGCTGCGCCACGCATCGTGGAAGGCTACGGCCTCGACGACGAAGCCCGGCGTGCAGAACCCGCACTGCAGCGCATCGCAGGCCATGAACGCCTTCTGCACCGGATGCAGCGCGCTGCCGCCGAGGCCCTCGACGGTGGCAACGGATTTTCCCGCCGCGGCGATCGCCGGAAAGAGGCAGCTCGCGACCGGCGCGCCGTCGACCAGCACCGTGCAGGCGCCGCAGACGCCGGAGCCGCACACCAGCTTGGTGCCGGTCAGGTCGAGGCGATGGCGCAGCACCTCGACGAGCATGAGCTCGCCGTCGTCGGGAAGCGGCCGGCTCGTGCCGTTGACCGTGAAGCTGCGCATGCGGCGATCTCCCAGCCCTTTAGATGAACGGTTTAAACGCTTGAACAAAATAGAACGAAGGCGCTTGCCGCGGAAGCCCCGCGGCCGGTCAAAATCGGGTTACTTGCCGCTCTCGACCTCCCGGATCAGGCGCTTGAGCAGCGCCAGCGAGTCCTCGATGGTGAGGAAATAGTGGCTCTCGGTTCCCTGCCGCCGCACGCCGACCAGCCCGGCCTGGCGCAACACCTTGAGGTGGTGGGAGATCGCCGGGCGCGACAGCGGCAGCTTTTTGGCGAGCTGGCCGACATTGCAGGCGTCGCTCTTCGCCAGCAGCAGGATGATCTGCTGGCGCACGCCCTCGCCCATGGCGAAGAACAGCGGCCGGCACGCGGCGAACGTGCGCGCGACCTGTTTCGGCGAGGCTCCCAAGATCAGGCCGCGGTCAGCGCGCGCTCGACGGCTTCGCGCTCGCGATCGATGACGATGAGATAGGCGCGGACCGCGCCATCGGGTTTGGAGCGCCCTTGTTCCCAATCCCGGACACGCGCGGGGGTGAAGCCGAACCGCTCGGCGAACTTATCCTGCGACAATTTCGTGCG